>JAAZOM010000006.1 GCA_012797775.1 Candidatus Kuenenbacteria bacterium
GTTTGGTATTTTTACACTTGGGAAAAGCGCTGCAGGCCAAAAATTTACCAAAACGACTGGTCCTTATCGCCATCGGCGCCCCGCACTTATCACATATTTCATCGGTCTTTTCGACCTCCATTACTTCATCTTTTTGGATCTCCATATATTTTTTATCTAAATTTTTTTCAAAAGGAACATAGAAATCTCTTAACACTGGTACCCATTTTTTTTCACCCTCTGCCACCTTATCTAAATTATTTTCCATATCAGCCGTGAATTGATAATCAGCAATTTCTGGGAAATGTTCTTTCAAGAGATCAGTCACCACAAAGGCAATGTTTTGGGGCACAAACTTACCCCCTTCTCTCTTTGTATAATTTCTGGCTTGGATTGTGGAGATGATTGGGGCATAAGTAGAGGGTCTTCCGATGCCAAGCTCTTCCAGTTTTTTGACCAAGCTGGCGTCGTTGTATCTGGCTGGCGGCTCGGTAAAACTCTGTTTTGGCTCCAAATTTTTCAAGGCCAATTGTTCGCCCTTTTTTAATTCTGGCAATTCATTTTCTTTGCTATTGCCATAAATTTTTTGCCACCCAGCAAATTTTATTACATTACCATTGGCCCGGAAAATATATTTATCTGCGCCAATATCCGCGGCCGTGCTCTCGATAATTGCCGGTCTCATCTGGGAGGCTACGGCCCTAGACCAGATCAGGTTATAAAGTTTGTATTGTTTATCATCCAAGTGATTTTTTATTTCCTCTGGGGTTTTATAAACATCAGTTGGCCGGATGGCTTCATGGGCTTCTTGAGCGGTTTTTGATTTCGTCTTGTAGTGGTTAGCCTTGGCCGGCAGAAAATTATTGCCGATATTGGTCGCGATAAAATCTCTCGCTCCTGCCACAAAACTTTCGGCCAGATTGAGCGAGTCGGTCCTCATATAAGTGATAAGGCCGATTTGCTCTTTGCCGATTTTTATACCCTCATACAATCCCTGTGCCAAAAACATTGTTTGTTTAGCCGAAAAACCCAGTTTATTATGCGCTTCCTGTTGTAGGGTCGAGGTAGTAAAAGGTGCCGGCTGATTTTTGGTTACCTCTTTGACTTCTAATTCTTCAACCAGATATTTAGCTCCCTCTAGGTCTTTCAAGATTTGGTCAATGGTTTTTTTATCTTTTATTCCAAGCTTCTCTAATTTTTTGTTATTAATTTTTATCAGGGTTGCCGTTATCTCTTCTTTCTTATCTGTTAAAAGACTGGCTTTCAACACCCAGTATTCTTCTGGCTTAAAGTTTTTAATTTCTGTTTCTCTTTCCACTATTAGCCTCACCGCTACCGACTGCACTCGGCCAGCCGATAATCCCTTGGCCACTTTTTTCCACAAAAACGGTGATAATTTATAACCCACCAATCTGTCCAAAATTCTCCTAGCCTGCTGAGCATCGACCAGATTTTGGTCAATATCGCGCGGGTGTTCTAAGGCCTCTAGCACCGCCGTCTTGGTGATTTCATGAAAAGCTATTCTTTTGTGGGGCAATTTCTTTTTGGCATCTTGGAGTAATTGTAAAAGATGCCAGGAAATAGCTTCACCTTCGCGGTCTTCATCAGTCGCAAAGTATATCATCTCCGCTCCTTTGGCCATTTTCTTTAGATTTTCCAGAATAGGTTTTTTATCCTTGGCCACGGTATATTCGGGCTCAAAATCATCATCCACTTTCACCCCGAGTTTTTTAGTAGGTAAATCGCGGATATGTCCATAGGATGAAGTAATCTTAAAATCACTGCTCAAAAATTTGGCAATGGTCTTGGCCTTGGTCGGTGATTCTACTATAACTAGGCTCTTTGACATAAAAGTTGTTTTGTATTAAGGTTATTTAATTCAAACAAAAACATTAAATATTATTTATAGTTCACCAAAGATTGGAGGTTATCATGAAAATTATAAGAAGAGATTTTCGTCTAGAAGTCTTCGTGCGTCAGAATGAGCCGTCTCTGGGCATGGAGAACCATCGTACTCCCACAGCCGACTTTTTTGATGTTATCAGGGGGAGTATTCCAGGAAGAGACACCTGGAAGCATGAAGCCTTTTTTTCAGAGTTGTGTGTCACCAATATAACACCACACTTATTCCCCAGAATTGTTGGGCATTGTCGGATTCTGTTGCTGATCCGTAAATTCATTCACGACAATCCCAAACTACAGGTTAATTTTGGGGTCATCAGGGTCTTTGTGGTAGACAGCAAAAAATAGCCTTCACCCAATCTCTTGCCAAGCAGCGCGAATCAATCATCCAAAGATTGATTCGTCCTGCTTGTTTTTTATTTTCCACTATTATCTTTTAATATTTTTTCCTCACTGATCCATTTCTTTCTTAGTTCTCCAGCTAGATAAAACGAACCAGTGATCAAAATCAGATCATCCTTTTTGGCCTCGCTGATGGCTTTGCCTAGCGCCTGCCACGGGTCAACTGCAATTTCTGCTTTTATTTTTTTGTTGAGTTCTAAAAACAAATTATACAGCAATTTCAGATCATTGCAAGCACGGCTGGCATGGAGGTGGCGCGTGACAAAGACCTTATCCGCCACCGGCGCCACTATTTTTGTGATTTTTCTCTCATCTTTATTTTCATTCAAAGCAAAGATCAAAATCAATTTTTTGTATTGAAATTTTTTTAGACTTTCGACGGTTGATTTTATCTTATCTGGATTGTGCGCCCCGTCCAAAATAATAGTCGGATTGTGGCTCATCACCTCCAGTCGGCAGGGAAGGGCTGTTTTTTTGATTCCCCTTCGGATCGCCTCTTTTTCTAATCCTAGTATTTCTCCAATTTTAGCCGCCAGATTGGCATTGATATTTTGCCGGTTGCCATTCATTATCACATCAAACTCATCATTTTTCCTGACTTGATAAAAAGGGCAGCCATATCTTTTGGCTCTGTTTCCAAATATTTTTACGATTGCTGGTTTTTTTTCTGCTGTTATGACTGGCACCCCGGGTTTGATTATGCCCGCCTTGGATCTGGCTATTTCCGGGAGTGTTTTACCGAGGATCTTTGTATGATCTAGCCCGATATTGGTGATCACCGCTGCCAGTGGTTTTTTTATAATATTGGTCGAATCGTGTTCTCCGCCGACCGAAGTTTCCAAAACTACATATTGGCATTTTTTTTCTTGAAAATATAAAAGCGCGATGCCGAGGATTATTTGTTGGAAAGTGGGTCGCATTTTTTTGTCCTGCCAATATATTTTTTCCCAAACTGGTTTTATTTTATCTAGCAAGCGGACAAAATCCACCGGGGCTATATATTTGTTATTGACTTTTATCCTCTCTATTATTGTCGTGGTGTGAGGAGAATAAATCGACCCCACTGAGTAGCCCGACTCTCTGAGCATATTGTGAGTCATCGCCGTGACCGAGCCCTTGCCCGAAGTACCGGCGATATGCACAAATTTGAACTGGTTGAGGTTGATTTTTAATTCTTTAAGAAGCGCCGCAGTTTTTCTGAGGTTAAATTTTATAGTGATTGTTTTTTTATCGCGGATATTGCTGAGTGATTCCAAAAAATTTACCGCCTGATAATATTTTTCAAAATTCATAATTATTTTTTATCATTAAATTATCTCGCGGCCACATACATCATGTTGCCGAGATTTTTTAGTTTACCTTTCATTTCCATCAAGACCAGAGTACTGTTGGCTTGGGCGACTGTCAAGTTTGTTTTTTTGATTATTTCATCAACATGCAGGGGCTCATTGCTGAGTATTTCCAAAATCACAGCCTCTTCACTGGTATCCGGGGATATTTTCCTATTATCAATAAATTCTTTTACTTGTTGCATATTGAGCGCCTCCAAAACATCATTAGCGGAGTTGACCAGCTTAGCTCCCATCTTTATCAGATTGTTTGGTCCGACAGCATTGGGACTGTAGATGCTCCCCGGCACCGCCATGACATCGCGATTTTGTTCTAAGGCATACTTCGCTGTCAAAAGGGCACCGGATGTCTCTGGCGCTTCTATTACCAGAGTGGCCAGACTCAAACCAGAGATAATTCTATTTCTCTGCGGGAAATTTTGCTTTATTGGCACTGTACCCGGTGGATATTCAGACAAAATCAGTCCGCCTTTTTCTATGACTTTTTTAGCCAGATATCTATTAATTGAAGGATAAATATCTGCTTCGCCAATACCCGAGCCCAAAACCGCTATTGTCCGCCCGCCATTATTTACTGTTGCCTCGTGTACCAGAGCATCAATACCCATGGCCAGCCCCGATACAGTGGTGATGCCCTGATTCGCCAATTCACCTACAATACTCATAGTCGCCTGCTTGCCATAGGAGGAATATTTTCTCGTACCCACCACCGCCACTGCAAATTCATCGCCCTCACCCGACAATCCCCCTCTATAATATAGGATAGCTGGCGGACTGTAAATTTCTTTCAGGAGTTTTGGATAATTATTATCTGCCAGAGTTACTACATTGATGCCCTCTTTTTGTACAGCCAAAAGTTCTTCATCTGGATTCAATCTTTCTCTCATAAAAACAATATCCTCGGCAATTTTTTGTTCTATGCCAGCGCCACGCATATTTTCTATGTCTGCCTCCCAAGCTCTCTGCATAGAGTCAAAGTGTTCAAAAATTCTTTTTAGTCTGACTGGTCCCAATCCCGGGATTTTTGCCATGGAGATCCAATATTTTGTTTCTTCTCGCCCGGCCATAGGTTTGTTTATTAATAATTAATTCAATAATACTACTTAAATAAAATTTAGACAACCGGGCGGATAAATGGTAAATTAAATTTAAATTAAAGTCAGACAAATGACTCTCGAATTAATAGCCATCTTTATTATTACTGTGCTCGTGCGGATCGTGACCGTGATGGTCGGCGGAGGGGGTTTAATTTTGATACCTATGTTGATTTTCTTCGGTTTCCCGCCCTCAGTCGCTATTGCCACCAATCGGATCGGCGGCCAGGCCGATAGTATTGCGCTTTTTCAGCTTCACAAAGCCAAACAAGCCCACTGGAAATTGGGCCTGTCTTTTTTGATACCAAGCGTCATTGGGGTGATTCTGGGCACCCTTGTCGTGATAAAAATAGACCAGGACTTTTTTGAAAAGTTAATTGCCATAGTGATGTTGGTCAGCTTGCCAATTATTTTTTGGCGCAAAGAGATTGGTCTCAAAGAAAAGACAATAAATATGACTACCGCTCGCTGGCTGATTGGTGGACTTATGGCTCTTGTTGCTAGTTTTTTGGGTGGTCTTTTTTCTATGACCGGTATGTGGTTCAATTTTGTCTATCTATTTTTAGGTTTAACATTTATTGAGTCCTCGGCTACCAGAAAGATCCACAATACTATTACCGGTCTACTTTCCAGTGTTATATTAGTATTTGCCGGCCTCGTCAATTGGCCAGTCGCTGTTGTTATGTTTGTCGCTAGTGCCATTGGTAGTATTATTGGTACTCACTTCGGTCTAAAAGCTGGCAACATTTGGATCAGGCGACTTTTTATCCTCGTTGTTTTGATCAGCGCTCTCAAGATTATCTTATTTTAATTATTTTGATAATATAAATATATATGCTTGGCTACCCCAAAAAACTATATATCTTGCCCTTTGATCATCGATCGTCTTTTATTGACAGTTTTTTGGGTCAGGCCAAACGATTGACCCCAGCCCAGCTTAAAGTAATTCGGTCTTACAAGGCTCTCATTTTTGAAGCTTTTTTATCGGCCACAAAAAAAATTAAATTCACCGCCGGCACGCCAGCTATTTTAGTAGATGAAGAGTTTGGATTGCCAATACTCAAAGCCGCAAAAAAGAAAAAAATTGTTTTCCTTCTGCCCGTAGAAAAAAGTGGCCAGCATGTTTTTGATTTTGCTCATGGCCATGATTTTGGTCTAGCAATTAAAGATTTAAATCCCTCTATTGTCAAGGCACTGGTTCGTTCGAACCCAGCATTGGAAAAGGACAACAAACAACAATTACCCAGATTGGCCGCCCTGAGCGCTTGGTGTCAGCAAAACAATTTTAAATTAATGATAGAATTGCTCGTTCCCCCAAGCGCCGCTGATTTAAAGAAATTCAAAAACAGCAAAGAGACATTTGATCGCCAACTCCGCCCGGCTCTGACCGTCCAGGTGGTCAAAATGTTTCAGCAAGCAGGTGTTGAGCCAGATATCTGGAAGATAGAAGCTATGGAAAAATCATCAGATTGGCCCAAGGTCATCAAAGCTATCCGTGCTGGCCAAGAGAGGCAGGGGGTTTCGATTGTCATGCTTGGACGCGGTGAGAGTTTTGCCAAAGTCAAAAGTTGGATGGAAATAGCCCCCAAGACTGAGCTCAATGGCTTCGCAGTCGGTCGGACAGTTTTTCTGCGCCCGCTTTTGGACCTACATGCTGGCCGGATAAACAAAAAACAAACAGTCAAAGAAATCGCCAAGAATTATACTGAGTTGGTCAACTACTGGCAGAAATAAATTATCTTTTTTCTTGACCACCGAACCTCTTTGTATTAAACTACTGTAATACCAAAATAAACCAAATCAACCATGCATGGAGGAGATTTTTATGGCACAGCCTATCGCCATTACCATCGATTTGGCCGGTTGCAAAGTGCCGGCACAAATGGGGAACAAAATCGTAGCACACCTTGTTGAGAGCGGGAACAGTTGGCAGCCCCGATTTTCTTCTCTGGACCGCAGCGAAGAGCCCGCGCTATTGGGGCACTTGCGCCAGCATTGTCAAAGATTTAATTTCCATTTTAACAACGGCATCCTCTATGTGGAAAGGAAAATCTGAGTGATTCTTGGTCGGCCGAGCCCAATCTGTCAAAGGATTGGGCGTTTTTATTTGTAGATTTGTAGTTGATTTGTAGATTTGTGGTTTTTTGACTATTAGCCCATTTTGCGTTAATCTACAGGCACGAGGACTCTTCCTTATTTTATATTTTTTCCTATGTTTTTGAAGAAAATCGGTATAGACCTTGGCACTACCTCCACCCTAGTTTATGTGCCGGGAAAAGGCATTATTATCAATGAGCCATCAGTCGTGGCTTATTCTATCATTGACAAAAAAGTCTTGGCTGTCGGTGACGACGCCAAACAGATGATTGGCCGCACTCCTGATACGATTGTTGCCGCCCGTCCGCTCAAAGATGGGGTGATCGCTGATTACAAAACCACCGAAGCCATGCTCCGTTATTTTATCAATAAGGCTCTGGGCGGGGTCAGGCTTTTCCGGCCAGAAGTGATGATCGCGGTGCCTGGTGCCATCACTTCTACTGAAAGACGCGCGGCCATCGATGCCACGCTCGCGGCTGGGGCCAAAGCCGCCTACATCATCAAAGAACCGATTGCCGCCGCTATTGGTGCCAATATCCCCATCGGCTCTGCTTCTGGACATATGATTATTGATATGGGCGGCGGGACTTCAGAAATCGCTGTTATTTCTCTCGGAGGCATTGTCACCAATAACTCGGTGCGCATCGGCGGCAATAAATTTGATGCCGCTATCCAAGAGCACGTACGCAAAAAATACAATCTGGCGGTTGGTGAAGCCACGGCTGAGCATATCAAAAAAGAAGTCGGCTCTGCCCTCTATCTCACCAAAAAACTCACCACTGAAGTCAAGGGTCGCGATATGGTTTCCGGCCTGCCGCGTATTATCACAGTCACTTCCGACGACGTGGTCGACGCCCTGCAAGATGAATTAGCTGGCCTTATCGCCGCGATCAAGCAAGTACTTTATAATACGCCGCCCGAGCTCTCGGCCGATATTATGGATAAAGGCATCGTGCTTTCTGGTGGCACTTCGCTACTGCGCAATATTGATGAATTAATCTCTCAGGCCATCGGCGTCCCAGCTTACAATTCCGATGAAGCCATTCTTTGTGTAGCCAAGGGCACTGGTGTGGCACTAGAAAATTTAGACGCATATAAGAGAAGCATTTTGGCGGCTAAATAAAATCAAATATCAAAATGTAAAATTGTGGTATCCCGCTTCGCGGGATGGATTATATAATTTTAAATTTTACATTGTCATTTTGCATTTTGATTTTTGCCTTTTGATTTATGTCAAAGATTCTCATCATCCACGACCGCTTTATGTTCCGGGGCGGGGCCGAACGCCTGGTTTTGATTATGGCCAAAGGTCTCGGTGCTGATATTTGTACTGGTTTTTGGAGTGACAGCGAGTGTTATCCAAAAAGCGAAGTGCCACACAAACTATTTGTTCTCGGCAACTCCTCTCAAAAAAGCGGCTGGCGTTATCTCAAATTCCAGTGGCTTTTTTATTTTAAAACAAAATTCATCCGTGATTATGATCTGGTGATTTTTTCGGGCAATAATTGTTTGTCAGCGGCTCACAATGTCCGAGCTGGGGTTAAAAAAATATTTTATTGTCACACGCCGGTCCGTCATGCCTATGATCTCAGGGATTATTATCTAAAAAATAAAATCTGGTGGAAAAGAATTATTCTCCGCTGTTTTATTCCCCTTAGTCGTTTGGTATATCGCTATGGTTTTAGGCAAATGGACATCGTCATTGCCAATTCAAAAAATGTCCAAAATAGAATAAAAAAATATTTGCATCGCGATTCTACTGTTGTTTGGTGCCCCATCCAGACAGATAAATTTCAGTGGCTTTCCCCAGGTGGTTATTATTTATCTTTTGGCCGAGTTGATAAATTGAAAAGAATAGGGGATGTTGTAAGGGCTTTCCAGAAAATGCCGGATAAAAAATTAGTAGTGGTCTCTGCCGGCGATGATTTTGAAAATGTCAAAAAATTGGCCGCTGGTTATGATAATATTCAAGTACTCGGCTGGGTTGATGACCGAAAATTAGCCGAGCTGATTGGTCATTGTCTTGCCTCAATCTATATCCCGATCAATGAAGACGCTGGCATGACGCCGCTGGAGTCCATGTCCGCGGGCAAACCTTGTATCGGTGTTTTTGATGGTGGATTAAAAGAAACAATTATTGATGGTAAAACTGGTAAATTTATTCCTGCCGATTATACTATTGATGATATTATCCGAGCTGTAGGATGGCTCACGTCAGAGACTGCCCAAAAGATGCGCGCTGATTGCGAAGCGCAAGCGCAAAAATTTAGTGAGGAAAAATTTATTGAAAAAATGTTGCAAATTACAAAGCAATAATATTTATGCAAATAGTTGTCGACGCCTCTAGGAGCGTCTCTACAATTCAAAAAACCGGAGTCGAGCTCGTCAGTGATGAATTAATCAAAACAATCAGCAATCAGCAATCAGCAATCAGCAATCAGAAAATCATTTATTATACTCCACAAAAAATTGACTGGTTGCCGAGCGAAAACCAACGTATTTTACGCTGGCCGTTCAAGCTCCTCTGGACGCAAATTCGTCTGGCTTTGGAATTGATTTTTCACCCGCCGCAAGTAATGTTTTTCCCAGTCCACGCCATGCCGTTGTTGTTCATTGTTAGTTACAAGTTACGAGTTACTAGTTACTATAAAGTAATCCACGACATTGCCTTTAAAAAACAACCACAGCTGTATTCTTTCAAACAAAAATTTATTCTCAACCTAGACTTATGGCTGGCCAAAAAGATATGTACGAAAATTTTTGTGCCCACCGAGGCAGTCAAGCAGGATTTGATTGACCACACCAAGATCGCCCCAAAGAAAATAGTCTTTGTGCCTTGGGGGTACAACGCCAAAACTCAAAACCCAATCAACAAAATACAAAGAAAGAAACAAATTTTATATATAGGTAGAGTAGAGGAGAAGAAGAACATTAGGAATTTAATAAAAGGATTCCAGATATTTAGCAAAGAGCATCCTGATTGCAAGTTGATCCTCGCTGGTAAAATTGATGAGAGATTTAAGATTTATGATTTAGGATTAAAGAATATTGAACTTTTAAACTACATTACAGAAGAAAAAAAACACGAACTACTTCGGGAGTCAGCCGTGTTGGTTCTCGTTTCCAAGGAAGAAGGTTTTGGTTTCCCCATTCTGGAAGCTTTTGATTTTGGTCTACCGGTCGTGGCCTCGGACATTCCCGTACTCCGTGAAATCGGCGGCGATGCCTGTCTTTATGCCAAGCCTGATTCACCAGAGGATATTGCCACTAGTTTGGAAAAAATTATCTCCGACGAAAAATTACAAGCGCAATTAATCACTGCCGGTCATGACCGCCTGAAACAATTTAATTGGCCAGACACAGCTGAAAAGATTCTGGCAGAACTAAGCAAATAGAAAACCCTCTCAGCCAAAAGAGGGTTTTTCAAAATATTAGGAATGGTTAATTTTTTACTCTCATCGGTGGTTTTGACCATTAGCTCTTTAAAATGCTAGAATTAAAGCACCAAAACTGTTATTTTATTCCGATGCCTACCTACAATTGGCCCATTATTGGCCACAAAAAAATAGCCAGCTATTTGCAATCAGTCATTCAAAAAAACACCATCGGCCATGCCTATCTTTTTTATGGCGCACCCGGCCTAGGCAAGAATTTGATGGCTGATCTTTTTGTCAAAAGCATTCTTTGCCGCTCCGACCAATCCAGGCCCTGCGGCAGTTGTTCCAGTTGCCGGGAGCTTGGCCATAGTATTCACCCAGATGTTGTTTACCTCGAGAAGCCAGAAGACAAAAAAAATATCAGCGTGGAAGAAGTGCGCGAAGCTCGTTCCAAAATGCAAAATTTTTCTCTCCTGCATTCCTACAAAGTCATGATTATCCGCGACGCTGACGCTCTTTCCATCGGCGCTATCAATGCCCTATTGAAAATTCTTGAAGAGCCAGTAGGCAAAACTATTTTTATTTTTATTGCCGAGGATATAAAATTTTTGCCGCGCACCATCCTTTCCCGCCTTCAGGTCATAAAATTTTTGCCAGTTAGTCACAAAGAAGTAGAAGACCACCTAGTCTCAGTAGGTTATGAACGCCACGAATCTTATGATCTCGCCCATCTAAGCCTCGGCTTTCCCGGTCGCATCCTGCCATTTGTCGGTCACCCCAAAAATTTCCACGAGTACCAGGAAAAATTATCGGATATTTTGAAAAAAATGTCAGGCAGCATCAACGAACGTTTTTCTCTAGTCGAAGAATTAGCTGGCCAGAATAATTCTGAGGCGACCAAAGACAAAGTGCGTGAATTTTTGCAGATTCTCGCCTCCCTAGTGCGTGATGTTCTACTTTTGCGTTCTGGCGAGCACCATTTGGTCGCCCATCATTTTTTGGAGCGCGATTTTGGCCCACTGGTGAGTCGTTATTCCTCTGCTAAATTGACTCAAATTTTGAGCGATATCAAAAAAACCTCTCGACTTCTGGGCCAAAATATCAATCTGCGTCTGGCTTTAGAAAATTTGATTTTAGAATTTTAATTTTTTAATTATATTATGTTATCCCGAAAGAAATTGATTATTTTTATTCTCATCGTTGCTCCATTATTCTTGGCCGGTTGTTCTTTTACCCTAAACAGTCCCCAAAATAATGGCACCCCCCAGGTTTCTGGGGGTATTTACAAAAGCCAGAACCGCGGTGAGTCTTGGGAGGCAAAAAATAATTTTTCTGGCGTTGGCCGGGTCAAAATTGATATCCGCAAAGCCAATTTTGACATTGCCACGACCAGTATTCTTTACGCCGCCACCAATTTGGGCTTTTTTGTTTCCACGGACCGCGCTGAAAATTGGCAACCCTTAATCCCCAATTCGGATATTGCTGATTTTGCCCAAAATCCCAAAACCAAAAGCATCATTTATGTGGCTTCTGGCAATAAGGTTTATAAAACCTCTGACAGCGGAGCCAAATGGGATATAGTCTATACAGAAGTCCGGGCCAACGCCTCTATCAAGAGTCTCTCAGTAGATCCTTTTGACACCAGTCGGGTTTACTTGCTGGAAAATGATGGCACCTTGCTTTTGAGTCTTGATTGGGGCAATAGCTGGAAACCGCTTTATAACTTTCAAAAAAATTCCAGCAAAATTATCGTTGATCAGTATCATAATAAAAATTTGTATGTGGCGGCCGACAATGGGCTTTATTATTCCTTTGACGGTGGGGTGAATTGGCAGGAGATCATTGCTGCCAAAAACAATGAATACCCCGGCATCAATAATTTTAAAAATTTATTCTTTATTAATAAAGAAGGCACCCTGCTTTATCTTTCCCGCTACGGTATCTTGAGAAGCCTAGATAGTGGTAAAAATTGGTCTGCGCTCCAGCTGGTTTCTCCACCCAACACCGTGGACATTGAGGCCTTTGGCTACAACCCCAAAGACCCCAATGAAATTTATTATATTTTGGAAGATATTTTTTATCACACTTTTGATGGCGGCCGCAACTGGCAAACCAAACCCCTGCCAGCTTCGGGCAAATTTAGGGCCAGTAGTATTTTGGTTGACCCCAAAGACCCAAATATCTTATACTTAAACTTGACTCAATAGTTTATAAATTAATTATATTTTTATGAGAGTAGATCAATACAAGGGTGAGTTTGATAAAGTAATAGAACACGTCAAAACAGACATTGGAGCTCTGCGCACCAATCGCGCTACTCCGAGCATGCTAGAGAATCTTATGGTTGAAGTTTATGGTTCCAAAATGCCCCTAAACCAGCTAGGTAGCATCCAGGCGCCAGAGCCGAGAATGTTGACCGTTGAGCCTTGGGACAAGGGCGTTATCAAAAATATAGAGAAAACTATCCAGACAGCTAGTCTGGGCTTGAGCGTTAATAATGAAGGTACCTTTCTCCGCATTGCTCTTTCGCCCATGACCGAGGAAACGAGAAAAGAATTGATCAAGGTTTTAAATGACAAAATGGAGTCTGGTCGCCGCTCTCTGCGTGGTGTCAGAGATGACGTTAAAGAAAAGATTATTGCTGCTGAAAAAAACAAAGAAATCACCGAAGATGAACGCTATAAAGCAGTAGAAGACTTAGACAAACTTGTTCGTGAATACAACGACAAAGTTGAAGAGTTGGGCAAAAAGAAAGAAGAAGAAATCAAGTTATAAAATTATATAAAGTTTATCCTGAACGGGCCTGACCTCCAGCCTAGAATTATCCTAGAACGAGTGAAGGATCCCAGCTGGGTCAGCCCCAACTGTGATTAGTACAGTTGCTTTGCGGCACGGGATCTTTTCATAGATTCAAGATAAATTAATTGCCCACGGGATCCTTCGTCCCGCAAACTCAATGCGGGGCTCAGGATAAAATAATAAAAATTATGCTAATAACTGCCCTGACATTTTTTATCATCCTTGGTCTTCTTGTACTCGTTCATGAATTGGGTCATTTTTTGAGTGCCCGTCTTTTCAGAGTCAAAGCTGATGAGTTTGGTTTTGGTTTGCCCCCAAGAGCTATTGGCTGGGTAAAAAATAATAATAAGTGGCAACGCGTCAAAGCTAGCGACCCGGCTGAAAATTATCAAAACACAGTTTGGTCTCTCAACTGGTTGCCGATTGGTGGCTTTGTCAAAATCAAAGGAGAAGATGGTCAGGGAGAAAATAATCCTAATAGTTTTTCCAGCAAAAAAATCTGGCAAAGATTTATCATGCTTTTTGCCGGAGTCTTTATGAACTTTGTTTTGGCTTTTTTCCTGCTCTCAATCGGCTTTGCTTCGGGTATTCCTACTATGGTTGATGATGTGCCTGCTGCCAACCTCAATCTAAAAAATGAAAAAATCCAGGTTATCTCTTTGAGTGAAAACTCTCCGGCCGCCAAAGCGGGTGTCACCATTGGCGATGCTATTTATCTGATAGATGGAGAAGCCGTTGCCACCATTAAAGACCTGCAGGAAAAAGTTAATAACCGCCAAGGTCAACCCACTGATTTTGTCTTTTTGCGTGGTCAGGAAGAAATCAAAAAAATCATTACTCCAGAAGTTGTACCAGACTCTGGTGGTCGCGCCGTGATTGGTGTTGGTTTGGTCAAAACAGCCACCGTCACTTATCCTTGGTATGAAGCTATCTGGGAGGGCGCCAAGAACAGCTTTGGTTTGTCGGTCGCTATCGTGAAGGCTTTTGGCCAGATAATTGGGGATATCTTTGCCCACGGCAAGGTCGCAGCCGAAGTTTCCGGACCCGTGGGGATTGCTGTTTTGACTGGCCAGGTAGTTAAGCTTGGTTTTATTTATATCCTCCAATTCGCCGCCATGTTATCTTTAAATTTGGCCATTGTTAATTTATTACCCATTCCCGGGCTAGATGGTGGCCGCATTTTATTTTTGCTCTTTGAAAAAATTAAAGGCCGACCACTCCGCCAGAAATATGTGGAATGGACACATCAGGCCGGCTTTTTCTTTCTGATCGCTCTGATCATCCTTGTTACCTTCCGCGATTTGCGCACTTATGGTGCTGGCATCCTCAATGCTTTTAAATCATTTTTTTAATTTTTTCGTCTCTCAAAAAAATATGAAGATTATTAAACGCTTTTATTCATTTGATGGCACTGTAAAATATTTACTGCAGTTAGAAGACAATTCAATTATTGAAACCGTTTTCTACCCATATTCCAGAATATCTAGCTTAATAATCAAATTAATTTTTTGGGGGAGCTACTTCAAAATACCCTATTTCCTCTATAATTTTTCCCCATTAAAATTTTTATATCAACACACAGATTTTTATGGTATTTGTATCTCTTCTCAGATCGGCTGTGCGCTTGGTTGCAAGTTTTGTGCCACCGGTAAACAGAGTTTTGTTCGCAATCTCACCACTGAGGAGATAATAGCCCAGGTAGTTACTGTCCTTAATGATTATCAACCAAAAAATATAAAAAAAATTGAAATAACCTTCGCTGGCATGGGTGAGTCACTATTAAATTATCAAAATGTCACCGCGGCTATTAAGGAATTTCCTCTTCGGCTAAAAAAATTTGGTATTGAGGAAATAATTAATTCTCTCATGACCGTTGGCATTTTATCTGGATTGTCCGAGCTCATTAAAGACAAGATAATCCTGAACCTTTTTATTTCTTTACATTCTGTTTCTGATGAATTAAGATCAAAATTAATGCCGATAGGCGAGACTTTAAAGATCAGAGAAATTTTAGAGCTGGCGGCCGAATATCAAAAAGAAACAAATGCTCGCCCTGTCAGACTAAACTATACCCTAATAAAAGGTATTAATGACAGCGAAAGAGATGCCCAAAAATTAGCCGATCTATCAAAAGAATTTGGATTCATTGCTCAGATAAAAATGTTCAATCCTGTTATTGACCTGCCTTATCAGCGAGTTTCTTTGCCAGCGTTAAAAAAGTTTTTGAAAATCCTTAAAACCTCAAGTGCCGGCTACGTGTTTGATATTAGCAAGGGTATCAGTAATACTTCAGGCTGTGGGCAATTAAAATATCATTATAATAAAATTAATTAAAATCTATGCGCCAATCACAACTTTTCACCAAAACCAAAAAAGAATTTGCCAAAGACGAGGAATCAATCAATGCCAAGCTTCTAATCAAAGCTGGTTTTATCGATAAATTAATGGCTGGCAGTTACACCTTTTTACCGCTGGGTCTTCGGGCCTTGGTCAAGATTGAAAATATTATCCGCGAAGAGATGAATGCCGCCGGTTGTCAGGAAATTTTGATGCCCGCCCTCCACCCCAAGGAAAATTGGGTCAAGACCGGTCGCTGGGATGGTATTCATGAGATTCTCTTCAAATTGCAGGGCGTTCGCGGCAGTGAGTTTACTCTCGGGCCAACCCACGAAGAAATTGTTACCCCCCTGGCCAAACAGTACATTTTTTCCTATAAGGATCTGCCCTTTGCTGTTTACCAAATTCAAAGTAAATTTAGAAATGAGGCCCGGGCCAAATCCGGACTTCTGCGCGGTCGGGAATTCCGCATGAAAGATGTTTATTCTTTTCATGCCAACGAAAAAGATCTGGAAGATTTTTATGAGCGCATGGCCAAGGCTTACGAACGGGTTTGGGCTAGGCTATCTCTCGGCGATATCACTTACAAGACATTTGCTTCTGGCGGCAGTTTTTCCAAGTATTCTCACGAGTATCAGACTGTTTGTGAGTCTGGCGAAGACGAGGTTTATCTTTGTGAAAAATGTCGTCTGGGCATCAATAAAGAGATTATCGCCGAGCAAGACTCTTGCCCTGAGTGCGGCAACAAAAAGTTGATCAAAAAGAATGGCATTGAGGTCGGCAATATTTTTCAACTTAAAACCAAGTACTCCGAGCCATTTAAGCTGGTTTATCAAGATGAAAAAGGTGGTAATAATTTGGTGCAAATGGGTTGCTACGGCATTGGTCCTTCGCGCTTGATGGGCACTATTGTGGAGGTCTTTCATGACGACAAGGGCATGATCTGGCCAGAGGCTGTAGCGCCCTTCAAATATCATTTGCTAAATTTGTCAAAAGAGGGTAAGGTAAAGAAACAGGCTGAAGATATTTACGCCAAATTGGCGGCTAGGGGCGAGGAAATTCTCTATGATGACCGCTCCGAGAGCTCTCCCGGAGAAAAACTCCAAGACGCTGACCTTCTTGGTCTACCCACAAGACTCGTCGTCTCTGACAAGACGGATAATAAAATAGAAGTTAAAAAAAGAGTCTCTAAAAATGTTGACTTGAAAAATTTTAATAATTTATAATTTTCATGTTGAACAGTGTATTCAAAAATATCAGACCTGATATTGGCATTGATCTTGGCACCAGTAATACCCTCGTTTATATCAAAGGCAAGGGTATTGTTGTTAATGAACCATCCGTTGTCGCCATCAATACCAGAACTGATCAGGTTTTGGCCATTGGCGAAGATGCCAAAAGGATGGTCGGCAAGACACCCAGCCACATTATTACTTCCAAACCTTTGGTGGAAGGGATAATTTCTGATTTTGAAGTGGCGGAACAAATGCTCAAATATTTTATCAATAAATTTGTCGGCAATAAGCTTGGATTTTTTTCCGGCAAGCCGCGTATTGTTATTGGTATACCGCTCGATGTTACCGAGGTGGAGAGAAAAGCAGTCGAAGATGCCGCTCTCGGCGCTGGCGCCAAGGAGGTTTTCCTAGTTGAAGAGCCCATGGCCGCCGCTATCGGCGCTCGCCTGCCCGTCCAGGAGTCCACTGGCAATATGGTAGTGGATATTGGGGGCGGCACGACCCAGATTGCCGTTATTTCACTCTCTGGTATTGTCGCCTGGAAGTCACTGCGTCTAGCCGGTGATACCTTGAATAAAAATATTATTCAATATATTAGAGAAAATTTTAATCTTTTAATTGGTGACACAACAGCAGAAAAAATAAAAATTGCCATTGGATCTGTTTTTGCTTCTGATCGGCCGGTTGAAATGGCTGTTAGCGGCCGTGATCTTATCAACGGTTTGCCCAAAGAGATTGTTATTTCTGATAGTGAAGTGCGAGAAGCGATCAGCCGTAGCGTTAGGACCATCGTCAGTAGTATCAAATCAACAATAGAATCCACTCCACCCGAGTTGGTAGCTGATATTTATAAGCGCGGCATAGTCCTTTCTGGCGGTGGGGCCCTCTTGCGTGGGCTCGATTCTCTTATCGGCCAGGAAACGCGCATCCCCGTTGCAATTATTGATGATCCGCTGACTTGTGTTGTGCGTGGGACTGGCCTAGTTTTAGAAGATTTAGAAAACCTCAAGGACGTCTTACTGCCTTCTACAAAATAATTTATTTTTTTATGGCTCGTCGCTCTCTATCTTTTAAGATAACCCTTGGGGCCATCATTTTTTGTGGCCTTATTTTTTTGGGTTATTATTCTGGGCTAACCAGATATTCCAGCTCTCTTTTAATTTCTATCTTCAATCCCTTGATTCGGGCCAGCAGCCACTTAGCCGACAGTTTGGGTGATTTTTTTTCTATTTATCAAAATCAAGATGATATTATCAAACAAAATGATTTTCTCAAAAGCGAGCTCATCTCCCTAGCCAAAAAAAACGCCGTTCTCTCCCTTGTTCAAAAAGAGAACGAAATTCTCAAACAAGAACTCCAATTTGTTGATGAATATAAATATAATTATGTTGTTGCCAGGGTGGTTGGCCGCAGTTTTGATTTTGATAAAAATTATTTTCTGATTGACAAAGGCGCTCGTCATGGGCTCTCTGTTGGTCTGCCAGTCACCATGGATCAGGGCCTAGTCGTCGGTCGTTTGATCCGCGTAGAAGAAAACATTGCCGAGGTTCGGCTCTTGACCGATAGTGAAAGTCAAATAGCTGTCACTATCATTGGCGAAGAGGGATCTGCCGGCTTGGCTAAGGGTGAACACAATATTAATCTAAGGATAGAGATGTTGCCCAAAGAAGCAAAAATAGCAATTGGTGATCTAGTGGTTACTTCCAATCTCAATCTAAATACCCCCCCCGGTTTGGTCTTGGGCAGGGTGCAAAAAATAGAATTTTCTGATAATAACCTTTGGCAATCAGCCGTGGCCGAGCCCCTAGTCGATTATTCTAATTTATCACTGGTCACCATTATTTTGCCGGCGAATAGCCAATAATTTTATGACCCGTTTTATTTTAATTTTTTTGGCAATTATTTTTATTACCCTTTTACATCTTGGTTTTTTGCCAAGCATTTTGGGCGGTAATTTTTTCTATTTGCATCTGCCCTTGCTTTTTATTGTTTTTGTGTCATTTTTTGCCGCCCTTGATCTGGGTGTCTTCGCGGTTTCTATGCTCGGTCTTTTTTTGGATCTTTATTCCCCATTATTTTTTGGTTTTTATAGCCTTGTATTTATTATAACGATTTTGATTATAAAATTCTTTATCTTCAATTTTTTTCAACACAAGAATTTTTTCTCTCTGCTGCTTTCCAGCTCCATTGGCCTTATTGTTTTTCATCTATTTTCCCTTGGCTACAATTTTTTATCCCTGGGCTCTAGCGCCTTCAATCCTCATTACTTAGTAGTTTTCTTCTATCAATTACTTTTTCACTCACTTTTTGTTGTTTTGGCATCCTTGACTCCGAACCCCTTAGGTCGCCAACTCAAAAACCAGGTAATTTCTTGATTATTATGAAAAAAACAGATCCCTTTTGCGTTCAGGATACCATCTCCGATATTTCCGGTTTTAGCCGCCTTCGAGAAGAGGGGGATAGTTTTTGGTTTGGTGACTTTGGGGAAAAAATTTCTCTTTTTATCAATCAATCAAAGATAAAAATAATTTTTTTTGTTCTTATTTTTTGTTTTATTGTTCTTTTTGGTAGGCTCTTTTATCTCCAGCTATTTCGTGGCGGGGATTATCTTGTGATTGCCGAGGGCAATCGTCTGCGTCTCAATATTCTCCCGGCCAGTCGTGGTATAATTTACGATCGCTTCAACACGCCCCTTGTCAAAAACACTGCCCACTTCTCTTTATCCTTTATCCCCGGTGATTTACCCAAAGAGCCCGCTGCACGAGAATCTTTGGCTGAAGAAATTTATAATCTTTCTGGTAAAAACAAAGATGAAATTTTGCGTTTATTTGCCTCGACCGCAGACAAATCTTACGAATCAATTACCATTACTGAAGATTTGACACACGAGCAGTCCATCAGGATTTCTCTTTATGAAAAAGAGCTTCCCGGCATCAAACTTTATATCGAACCGCGCCGTGAATATTTGACCGTTGGCGGACTTTCGCATCTCCTCGGTTTTTTGGGAGAAATAAACATTGAGGAGCTAAAAAAGTTAAAAAATTTTGGCTACCGCCAAGGTGATTACCTTGGCAAGAGCGGTATTGAATATGTTTATGAGAATATTTTGCGTGGCAAAAATGGTTTGGAGGAAGTAGAAGTTGATTCTTTGGGCAAGCCCAAAAAGATTATTGCCCGAGAAGAGCCGGTCGATGGCGGGGATTTGGTTTTGAGCCTTGATCTTGATCTGCAAAAAAAAATGGCCGAGAGCCTGAATCGGGCTATTTCTACCGCCGGTGGCTCTGGCAGTGGTTCGGCCATCGCCATGGATCCCAGGAACGGTGAGATCCTAGCTATGGTCAGCCTGCCTGATTTTGATAATAATTTTTTCAGCGCCGGTATTGACAAAGAAGCTTATAATAATTATCTCTCGGATGAGCGTAAACCACTTTTTAACCGTTCTATCGCCGGTGCTTACCCGCCCGGCTCTACCTTCAAGCCAGTCGTCGCTCTAGCCGCCCTTGAAGAGGGGATTATCAATGAGTCAAAAACTTTCTTGTCCAGCGGCGGACTACGTATTGGCAGTTGGTTTTTCCCAGACTGGAAGGCCGGTGGGCATGGTCGTATAAATGTTATTGGTGCTTTGGCTGAGTCAGTTAATACTTTTTTTTATTATATCGGTGGCGGCTATGGAGACTTCGACGGCTTGGGTGTAGAAAAAATAAAAAATTATTCCAACCGGATCGGGCTGGGTACTATATTGGGTATTGATCTGCCGAGTGAAGTGGCGGGCTTTCTCCCGGATGAAGATTGGAAGCTTTCGAACAAAAAAGAACCTTGGTATATTGGTGACACCTATCATCTCTCTATCGGTCAGGGAGATATTTTGGTTACCCCCCTTCAGGTGGCGGCTTATACTTCAGTTATTGCCAATGGCGGTACTCTTTACCGCCCACATTTATTGCGACAGGCCGAGGGTGAAGCCCCTTCCCAAAATTATATTATAAAAAGCAATTTTTTCTCTCCCAAAAATATAGAAATTGTTCGGCGCGGTCTGCGCGCAACCACCCTTACTGGGTCAGCTAGATCTCTTGGCTCCATGCCCTTCACAAGTGCTGGCAAAACCGGCACCGCTCAGGTCGGCGGCGATGATCGCACCCATGCTTGGTTTACGGGTTTTGCCCCTTACGATGAGCCCTCAATCGTTATCACAATTTTGGTAGAATATGGTGGCGAGGGCAGTTCTGTGGCTGTGCCGGTTTTCAAAGAAGTTACCAGTTGGTATTTTAGTGAAAACTAATTTATCTGCCCCATTGACAGAAAATTCCCTTTATAATATCATAGGGAGTATATATAAAATTTATTATCATCATTAACCATAACTTTTAACCAAACATGTATATAACCAAAGAAGGCCTAGTCAAACTAAAAGAAGAATACAGCCAACTTGTAAACATGGAACGCAAAAAAATCGCTGAGCGCATCCAGGAAGCCAAAGAGCTCGGCGATCTAAGTGAAAACGCCGAATACGCAGCTGCCAAAGAAGAGCAGTCTTTTTTAGAAATGAAGATTGCTGAATTGGACAATATTATCAAAAATGCCTCTATCATTGAAGAAAATAATCATTCAACCAATGTGGTAAGCGTCGGTTCGACCATTACCTTTTTGGACAGCAATGGCCAGAGTCGAGAGTATACTATCGTTGGTAGCCAGGAGGCCAATCCATCTCTCGGCAAAATTTCCAACGAATCTCCCTTGGGCCGAGCCTTCCTCGGCAAAAAAGCCGGCGACACCGTAGAATTCCAGGCGCCCAAAGGACCGGTTAGTTTTACTATTGAAAAGATTAAATAATTTTATACACAGGAAAATTTAGAGAATATTTTGATCTGTGATATAATAATCTTGTCCCTTATTTATTAACATGATAGGTGCCTTTTTTTACTACACCTGTCAAAAAGGAGAATTTATGGCTATGGATTTCAATCCAGAAACAAAACCCGATACCGGGTTGGAACTACCCGAGAGCCTCAAGGAAACCAAAAAAGAAAAATGCTCTTGTGGTGGTAAAGGCATGGGTGGCCTCGTTGTCGCCCTTGTCGTGGTCGTCTTGGTTTTAGTGGCCGGCTTTGTGGTCGACCGCTACACCAGCGTTAGTCTTTTTGGCGAAAAAGATTCCGCCTCTCTTAGTATGGTCTACAGCAAAGACAGCTATTATGCAGTCTTTTTGAGCAACGGCCAAGTATATTTTGGTAGGGTTTCCAAAACCGATGCCAAATACACCACGATTGAAGATATTTATTATCTCCAAGTATCCAATCCTCTGCAACAGGTCCCCCCGACTGGTGAGCAACAGCAAGCCCAGCTTTCTTTGGTCAAACTGGGCCAAGAGCTCCACGGGCCACAGGATTTTATGCAGGTTAACAACGACCATATAATTTTTGTAGAAGAGCTAAAAAATGATGGCAAGGTGGTCGAGGCTATCACTAGTTATAAAACTAGCAATCAGCCTACCCAGTAAAATTGTTATTTGAGACAAAAAAGCCAAAAGAACCGCCTTCAAAAGCGGTTCTTTTATTAGCCCTTGACAGATTTTCTATTTGGTGTTATTATTATGTAATACTTTTAAAAGCAATTTTTGCCTATATTTCCTTCAACAGTGGCGAAAGTGAAGACACCCCTCCTTGTCAGATCAATTAGCCGCAAGTCCAGGGTAGCTGGGTTCTCCCAGTCTATTCTGGCACTGTTGGGGGTAATATGGGCAAAAGAAACCCCGCGACGATTATCGGCGCGGGGTTTTAGGTTAATATTATTTTATGGCCGCTTTCAGCCATTCTTTTGCGTTAGTTCTCATTATGCCTTTTATTTGCTCATCTTGAAAGCCAAATCGTTCAGAAAGCGCGTCGGCAATTTTTACCAAATCTTCTGGCCCCTTTATATCCGTGGTTAGTCCCGGCGGCAATCCGCCAAAATCACTGCCAATTGCCAAGCGATTTGGTTGCCCAGTTTTTTGGGCTACCTGATCTATCCTTCGGGCTATATGTTCTGCGCCCGAAAAAAATGGTTGGGAAACACCTAATCCTATCATGCCGCCCATTTTAATAATCCTTTCAACCTCTTCTTCCTTGAGAGCCCTTTCGCCAATCCTGTTAATCCAATCAGCCGAAATGTCTTCTTCGGTGGAGCCATGCGTGTATGACACGCGATTGCCGGCATCTGCTTCCTCCGCTATATCCATCACTTCTTGCCTAGTTTTATAACCAGAATGTGCCAAATCAACCACTAAATGATTATCCAAAAAATATTTTACCACCTGCCGACCGAATTGTGTCAGGCCACCTTTGCTGGTGATAGTATTCTGTGTCTCGTCACCACCATACTGTAAACCAAATATTTTTATGCCTGCATCAACCATTTTCTTTGCGTCTTCACCAGAGTGGATTAAATGCGCTCCGCCCTCCAGCGTCATTACCAAATTATTTTTTTCCTGAAAATCTCCGCCTCCTCTAATTATTTGCATGCCAGGGATTGCTCCTAGCCCGTGGTATTTTTCCGTCATTTCTATTAGTTCTCTAAATCTCTGGTTTTGTTCCGGGTTTACTTCATTTTGATATAAATATTTATCAAAAACTGAGGACACAACCACGTCGTAATATCTATTAATTAATTCCGCCATCAATTCGTTATATTCGCCCCAACTCAATTCCTCAGCCTTTTTTCCAAATTTTTCCTCTACTTGAGATTTGGTTATGCCAAACTGCTCTATTCTGTCTGTGATATTGGCACCGTAGATTCTCTCGCCATTGTCTCCAATTTTATATTCCTGCCCTTCTCCTTTGGGTCGGTATGCGTCTGTATGCAGAGTCGAAGTCAGTTGCTCGTTCATATTTTTATGTTAAATTATTAAATTTATTTTCAAAGATTTTTTTTAGATCAGCTTCTGTATATGGGAGAGGCACGGCATTTTCTAAATTTCCATATTTACTCAAACCATAGGTATAAGCAAAAGCTAGATAGGGGATTAATAGATCTTTGTATTGAATGCGACCTATTTTGTTTAGTACTCTCTTGTCAAAACCGCCATTAAAAATAACATCAAAAGCGTAAAGTTCCTTCCAGCCACCATGGCCATCAGAACCGAGGGTTATCGAAGCCACATTCATACTATTCAAGACGATTTTTTCTGAAAGTTGGTATTCGTCAGGAAAATCTTCTTTCAATAGTTCTCTGATGGCCCTGACCATGCGTGTAGTATATTCCAAAGAAAAACCAGTCAACGTCTTCATGCCCAAATAAACTATTACTAGGGCAAATTTTAAAAGCATACAGGGGATTAATTTTCTCTCTGTTAATAATTTAATAATTGCTTCTGGCATTATTGGTATTCTGTGTTCTGCGCCAACCAAATATTCCCCTTCGACCGTCAGGCGCACACGCTTGTTGTCATCATCCACCAACCAAAACAATTGGCTACCGACTTCTTTTTCATCGTTCCAAGCGCCGGGTATACCTTCAAATTTTTTTAAAGCCCTTGTTCTAAAATTATTATCAAAAATCATTTGATAAATAAAACTATTTTGTTGTTTCCTGATTAATGCTATTAAATAGTCAGTAAAAACCGTGTCCTCAATAACCACCAGATTGGCAATTTGTTTCCGGTCTTCTAGCGGGAATAATCTTTTCCATAAATAAAAATTTATTTTGGTCATTTCATCGCCCAAATATTGGCAACCGGACAAATCCAAACCTCTTAATTCCCCCGTTATTTCTTCCAAAAATTTTTGCTCCTCGGTATTAAATAAATGCCATTGATGTTTTTCTTTTAATCTGCCAGCTATATCAAAATCATATTTGGGCATGCCCCACATCAGCTTGTGTTCATATTTTTTGGGGAATAAATTTATTTTTTTGTCATGGAAAATTATTCCTCTTTTATGAAAGGGATCGTTAAACGGTACTTTGGAAGTGGCAAAAGTCAAAATGTCACCGAACTCTTCTCGATTATATAGCTTATAAAAATTTGTTAAGGCGTGAATCGAGGTCAAAATCGGGTGGTTCAAAATCCCATGGTGATCCATACTGCCGGCTATTAGACCCCCCTCATCAGTTAAGCGTAAGTCAATATTTTTTCTTTCCCCCGGATTAAAAATAGATTCTATTTTATTCCTAATTAATATTTTTAGTTCTTTTTGCCGCTCGATGTGTGGCGCAGGTGCATCGTAAGTATTGATCCTCCTAGAATATTCGCTCAAGGTTTCCTCACTACGAAAAAACTGTGCCAAGGTCGGCATCAGTTCCACTACCAGATTAGCCATGTTATTTAATCCTGGATCATCGTAAAATTTTTCCATATTTTTGGCGGCCCGTGAGGGAATCAAACCCCCGTCTCCCTAAAAACATTAGGGTGTCCTAAACACTAGACGAACAGGCCATATTGACTTATCTTATAATAATTTTTTACTACTTACAAATTTTTATTTTATTTTCCTCACTATTCCCTTGTCCGCATCTACCTCTACCAGATCCCCGTCTCGTAAAATCTGCGTAGCAACTTTAGTGCCGATCACACACGGAACAGCCAACTCCCTAGCTACGATTGCCGCGTGGCAAGTTATTCCACCCATATCAGTCACAATTGCCGCCGCCTTTTTCATAGCGGGTACAACACTGGGGTTTGTCATGTGTGAGACTAAAACATTTCCAGCGTGCATTTTAGCCATCTCTTGCATGGTATTAATAATTTTTACTCTTCCTTTTGCACTACCTCCATAAGCTGTTTGCCCCCGCAACTCTTCCTCGGATGCAATCTCTTCTTGGTATTTTTGAATTTTTATTTTTTTCATTATTTGTTTAGCTTCCTTGCCAACCCAGCAAGCTGTTTTCCCCTTATGGGCTATGGTCAAGCTGTAATTCTGTCTCCCTGTTGTCATTTTGGCCAACTTGTTATTTTTAGACAGTGCTTGTTTAAAATCGCTAGGCAGTAAAAATCTGACTTGTTCTAAAGTGACTCCTGCCCGCTTAGCGACCTCTCTGAAAATATTTTCCATAGCATAATAACTAAAAAACTGGGCATCTTTGCTGTATAATCTGACGGACAGAGAATCCCTTACTATTTTAAAAATCTTTTCATGTGTTTTCCCAACATTGTATAAATGCTCAACCTCTCTTTGCTCCCTTAATAATTTTGCTGTTTCTCGTTCTAGTTTTTTCTCATAATCTTCATATTTTATTTTTTCTAAAGATTCTTCAAAATCTGCCAACATTAATATTTTACCTTGTAGCCCATATTCTAGCCACTCATATTTTTTGGCGTGCCGTTTCAGGAGCTTCTTTTGCACCCCATTATTTTTTACTTTGGCAATTTTGGACAACTCTTTTTTTTCTTTTATCCAATTGCTTTCTCCTGTCGGAGTAGTCAAAATTCTCAACGCCTCCTGCGGTGGGTACTTTATTTTTCTTGTCTCTTGGTATATTTCATCCAAATAATCATGCAAGTAATTAGTAATAATATTCTCCGGCGTCTCCAAAATCCACATCGGTAGCCTCGGTACATGCACACTAGCCTGCCCAGATTGAAAAAGTTTTATCCATTTTATCAGTTCTCTGTTACTCAATTTTTCCGCTCTTATCTTTTTTATAATTTTGCTTAACTTTAGTAGCTTATCGGAGTTATCTCGGTTAATATCATGTAGCTTGTCCCACAATTTTGGATTATTAAATAAAAGCTGAAAACTACTTCGGTTTACTCGATCATACGATTCCTTCGAGCAAAAAAGATTACAGGCTGATTTGATATATTCAGCTCCGGCGTATTCTATAGGTTCAAACCCCCATTTTTTAGGTGTCAATGTTGCGCCTTCCCAATTAATAGCCACAAATAAATAATTTGCGTAATCTTCTCGTTCAATTAGCTCAAATTTTTTATGGTAGGGTATTTTCATATTTTTATTGTTTTATTTTTTACAACGTCGTTATCGGCCTAAATCGCTAGATTCATTTCATCTTTGGTTATCTCTTGTCGCATTATTCTGTACCCATCTGTACAGAATAAAATAATGTCAAATTTTCTAGCACTGGGTGAAGACCAAATTCGTTTATTTTTTAGTCTAAATATTAGTCTAAAGTTTGGTCTAATCTATAGTCTAATTTTTCATTTTTCTCACTATTCCTTTATTCGCATCCACTTCTACCAGATCGCCATCTTTTAGAGCTTTCGTCGCGATTTTTGTCCCCACAATGCAAGGAATTTTTAATTCTCTAGAAATTATGGCCGCATGACAGGTTGCTCCCCCTTCATCAGTAATAATTGCTGCAGCTTTTTGAATAATTGGTATGAACATTTGATTTGTCATGGTGGCGACCAGAATGTCATTTTTTTTAATTTTTGGAAAATCAGACTTATTTTTTATAATTTTAACCCGCCCATTTTTTATTCCCGGAAACGCTATAGCCCCCCTTAGGTTTTTATTTAAATTAAATTTATTTTTTTCTTTTAGACCCAGAGAAACGGCCATTTTTTTAGCTTCATTCCCAATCACAAGTAAATTTTTATCCGCATAATATAAATAAGCTGTCTGACGCGCGGCCGCCCTACTATAATCAATTAGTTTGTTAGAAATCAATAGTTGTATTTCCATTAAGCTCAGGCTGTTAATTATTTTTGTGTTTATATTTTTAAAACTGCGAGCAGTTTTAAAAATATAAACGCCAAGCTCTACCCATATACCCTGAATCTTATGCTTAATTATTTTTTGACGATACTCTGGATTTTCCTCCAAGAATTTTTTATTTAAAGCGTATCCTATATAAGCACATATAATATAGTAAGCCCAGTATTTTATCATTATATGTTTTATTTTTTTATGATCAAAACGTAGGGATTTCCCATCTATAATTTTTTGAATTTTTTTTTCGCAATCGTTTATTTTATTGAAATAAGTTAGATATTTTTTGGGATAAATTTTTATCTCCCGCTCGATTTTTTTTATTATTCTTTTGTATTGAAAAACATTTCGGTATATTTCGCAGACATTGTTTTCGGCAAAATAATAAACACGACTAAAGGGTGATTTTAAAATTCTCCCAACCAATTTATAAGCCCCCAAATGAGTTTCCATCAAAAAGAAAGGCAGTTCCCTGGTAATTTTTTCATATTGATCTCGCTTTATAGGCATACATTATAAATTATTTTTTTGGCCATTTTTAGGATTATTATCGTCTGCCCGCCACATTTACTACAAAGTAGTAATCGGTCGGCTCTGGGTAATATACAAGTTATTTTTCTCCATCGCCCACTCAATATCGCAGGGAAAGCCATAATGTTTTTCAATTTGCCCGCACAATTTGGCTAGCTCAATGATTTTTTTGCCTGGCAATTTTTGTTTCTCCTGGATATTTTTGGCCACCTTGGCGTGAATAGTTACCTCGCCTTTTTTGGTGATCATCATAACTTGGCTCGCAATATTAATATCCATTATTGACCAATCGCGCTTGTCCAGCACGTAAGAATCTGGTGTTATCTGCCCAGACACGATCGCCTCACCGAGCCCAAAGCCTGCTTCCAAAATCATCTGGTTTTTGTCTTTAGTCACCGGATGGACCGTAAAACAGATTCCCGACACCTCTGATTGCACCATCTTTTGTACGACCACTGCGACAGACACATGGGATTTGAGGAGTTTTTTCTCATGGCGATAAAAAATCGCCCTTGGGGTAAACAAAGACGACCAGCATTTTTTGACATTATTCAATAATTCTTTTTCTGTTGTATTGAGATAGGTTTCCAATTCCCCAGCCCAGGAAGCAGTCTTAGAATCTTCCGCTGTGGCCGAACTTCGAACTGCCACATAAGGCGCTTTGAGTTTTTTAAATTCACTCGTTATTTCTTTGCCCAGATCAGCTGGGAATTTTGTATCAGCAATCATATCTCGGATTTCATTGGACGCTCGATCCACCGAATTAGTGTCTTTATAATTTACCTTATCCAGCTCTGCCTGAATTTCTTGTTTCAAATCAGTTTCTTCCAAAAATCGATCAAAGGCCGTAGCCAAAACCACAAAGCCCGGCGGCACTGGAATTTTGGCGTTTAGCATTTCTCCAAGCGACGCGCCCTTGCCCCCAGCAATCCCTACATCTTTTTTAGTAATTTCTCGGAAATTTTTGGTGAATTGCATAGGATTTTACTTAATTTATTTATATTTTAATTCTACCAAATCTAGCCAAAAAAGCCACAAAAAGGTGAATTATGAAGAATGAATTAAGAATTATGGTTAAAAACTGAGCAATTTATATCCCATGATTTAGTTTAAAAGCAAAACAATCTGAAGGCATAATTCATAATTCTAAATTCATAATTCAAAAAAGAGCGCAGTCGCCCACGCTCTTTTTTTCTGTATTGTTCCGCGCCTCTTTCGTTTCCGTGTTAGTTCCGTTTTAGTTGCAGCTGCCTGCCGGCGCGCTTGTCGCACTCTGGCCTGTCAGCGTTTTCTCACAGCCAGCTACATCATTGTACTGGCAGAAATTTTTTCTGACTGTTTCGGCATCGATACCATTAAAAGTATAACGGTTATTGACCATCCAGGTCGGACTGGCGCCGATATTCAATTCATTGGCCAGTTTTATATTTTCACTCAAGAGTTTTTTACCCTCATCGCCAGTAGCGCAGGCCTTGATCTTCCCGAAATTGGCCGCGCAGGTCGTCCAGTCGCCCTTGATATCTTTGTTGCGGCACCAGACATAATCCATAAAATTACTTGGGTAATATTTGGCCGCACATAACTCGCGGATATTTTCATCTACCTCACCCTGCCCATGGAGAGATTGGAAGGTGCCGTCAGCCTTTTCATTGGCAATATAGTAAAGATTGAAATCAATATTCTGGCCAAAATTGTCCAGCACTTCTTTCATCGCATTCATCGCCTGGATACCATAGGGGCACTCGCTCATCACAAATAGATCCAATCTTTTTGTCTCTTCTGTCCGACAACCTAGAAACCCCGCGCAGTCGCTGTCATCGCAGTCCACTTGACCATTGCCCGTATCATCAGTCTTGTTATCGCAGATTTCTTTGGTCGGGTTGAAGCTCGCGCCAATAGCTAGATTGTACAGATCTTCTGTTTGCGTCAGATATCTTTCTACTTGGCTATATCCTTCGGCCTCTTTTACTTTCTCCTCAAAAAGCACGGCTGGCAAAAGAGCCAATTTGTATTTTTCATAAAACTTCTTGCCTTCTTCGGTGTTATAATCTTTTCTTTCAATTTTGATCTTTGGGAAAACGCCCGTGAGCTGGCTCTCTAGCCCGGCCGTGTCGCACTCTTCTTTCTGACAGCGGCTATCACCGAGGATATAGGCGGTAAATTCTTTGTCTTGGGGCAAATCACCGCAGACCTTTGATGGTCTGTTATTGGTCGCCGCACAGATGGCGCGACCAAGGGCCGTCTCTGTCCTCTGGCCAGTGTATTGTTTGCCGGCGATATAAAATGTTGGGCTGCCGGCCACATTGAGCGCCTGGGCTTTTTCTAGACTGGTAGTCAAAAGACTGGCCGACTCCTCGCCTTCGGCGCAGGTTTTTATACTTTCAAAATTGGCTCCGATTTCTTTGGCACAAGATTCAAAGCTGGATTTTAGATCCTGATAATTTTTGTTCTGGCAAGCCAGATAATCCCAAAACTTATCCGGGTATTTTGTTTTGACACACAATTGGTAACGGTTGCCCTCGACCTCGTTTGGGCCGTGCAAGGATTGGAAGCTGCCGTCTGCTCCCTTGTCAGCGATGTATTCCACATTAAAATTAACCACCTCTTTGAAATCCGGGATGATTTTATAAACCAATTCCTCGGCTTGTGAGCCATAAGGACACTGGCTCATCACATAGAGATCAAAATCGATCTTTTCACCACCCCCATTTTTACCCGCCTTGGTGGCGATATAGCCGCCGATGGCCACTACGATGATGAGAATGGCCAAAAACAATATGCCGCGCCCACCGCTCTTTTTTGGCGTGAGAGGGGCGTCTTTTCGCATTTCTTCCATAAAAAATAGTTAGTTTGTAAAGAGGACCCACTAGGGTATTTAGTAATTTACTTTAGCATATTTTAATAATAATTCAAAATTTGAGTAAAATAAAAAACCGGACCTATCTTTTTGGTAGACAGAGTCCGGTTGTTTGGTTCGGGGGTTTTCGCGATGGTTCTAGGCGCTAGCGGCGGGGCAAAATATGCCGCAGTACTTTCCCGACGATTTTTTCGTCGGGCAGTACTGGGTTGCCCCAGTCGCAGTCCCGGCCTAGCCGCTCGATAATGGCCCGGGTTGAGCCGTCGTTCAGGGGGATGAACTCGACGGCCCAGTCCATCTCGATCATCGACCGGCTGGACGGCCGGAAGCCCCGACCACTTTTGAGAGAGTCCTCGAACTGAGCCCGGAGTCTCAGGCTCCGCTGGTTTGTCGTGTCCGAGACGGACACAAAAATACGAACCAGTCCCTGCTGTCCTTCCCACAGATGGGGGATAGCCGGGCGGGGGGGCAATGTGGTGGGCAGGGTGGTGTCCGGGGCGGGGGTAAGCGGACCAACCGTCGTGTTGATGACGGTGGTGTCGGAGTTGTTGCGGGGGGTGTAGAACAGGTAGGCGCGGAGCAAAAAGAATACTCCGGCCAAAACCAATAACGCCCCGATGATATACATCTTTTTCATGACACATTTCTCCTTTTTGGTGATTGCAAATAAAATGAACTATTTTTATGTTAAAATTATAGCATATTTATCTATTTTTGTCAAATGGTTAAGTAATAAGCGAGGTAAGTAGTCATTAAGGTAAAAAACAAACGCTGATTTTATCGGTTTTCTATTATTTGCCTTATTTATCTCGCTTATCGCTTATAGCGACCACTCTCTTGACAAGGGCCTGTCTTTGCTCTAAGATAATTTTACAAACAAAATTGAAAATAATCTGGGTGGTGGTTCGTGGCACGGCTTTTGCTGCGTTGACATTCCACGTTGCGATTACCATCGCCCAGATTTGTTCTTTTAAAACGGGAGCTAGTTAGCTGGTTGATTACGACTGGCGGAGACCCGCAGGGCGCATTATTGCCTTGTTGGCGGTCCCGTGGCTAGTACGGACATCGGCAGCTAGCTCCCTAAAATATAAAATGGGAGAGAGGGCTGGCGATAGCTGAAATTTGTCATTCGTTGGGCCGAGTCCTTTTGGCGACTTGGGCGAATGATCAGAGGACGGCCGTTGCCCTCCTCCCTTTATTTTACGACTGCGGACCAGTGTGCCAAAGAAATGGCTCACAGCTCGTGTGTTTCCCGAGCTTCGCGAGTGGCGTGTCTATTTTGCCGCCAGTTCCGCGGCCATCGGTACATTACCCCCAGCCTTCCAAGCGAGCGCACCACAGCATGGTGTTGGCAACCACTCTCCTCCCAAATACCTATGGCGAGGATGGAAGGACAGTTAGTCCCCATGGACTAGGTTCCGCAGTCGTTCATTTTTCGGCGGCATCTTGGCTTTCGACAAGACTGGTAACCCCCCTAACTCCAGCAGCTCACTGCCAGGGTGTCCGCCACTATTTTCGCTGCCTGATCAGCTCTTTGGGAATTGGTTCCCGAATGATCTTAGTCTCGGCTCTCAAAAGCGAGACGCAAAATAGGTCCAACCGTAAAGGTTGTGAGCTGGTAGCGAAATGCGGGTCACTCTTGCGCGCGTCAAAGCCGCAAATCGTGATCCCGCCGGGCCCTGATGACTTTGTCACCAGGGCCCCTTTTTTATTGCCAAAAATATTTTTTTGATATATAATATTTTTACCAAATAAAAAAACGGTCCGGCATTTCTCACTAGGTTATCCCCCTAGAGGCTGGTAGAGATTTTCACCACTCCTTATTCTCTAGCAGTTTGAGATTTGCCGGGCCGCCAAATATCGGTCAGCAAATTGGCGCCTTTCTCTGGTGTCAGTAATGCTTGGCCAGCGGCAAACGGAAAAATGGCCCCCTTCCCGGCCATAAAACCGTTTGCCGTTTTTTTATTTCCCGTCATTGTGAGCGACCTAGCCTCTCAGGAGGGGAGCTTGGCAATCTCGGGATTGCCCGCCTAGACTCGGCGAGGCTGGCTTCGTCGTGCTACTCCCTGCCTCGCCGGCAGGCGGGCTCGCAATGACAGAAATTTTTTGAAAAAAGTATTCATTTGACAATTTTTTGGGGTCTGTTAATATTAAATTATAAAGCTCCTTAAAAAAGTAAAAAAGCGGTCCGGCGGACCAGTCGCATTGTTCCATTGCAGTCGAAGATCGGGCATTCATGGCCTATATGTGTTCCACAATGGCGAAAAAAGAAGGGCAGCTTCATCGCCCATGCTTCTCATCCAAACCCTAATTCACCATTCACCAAATTCCACTGCGAACCTTTTAACCGTTTCATCTCCATTCATGGTCCCGCCGGACCCGTTTTCTATAAAGGCAATCTTTGTTTATTTTAGTACACCAAGTACTGAAAAAATGAAGGTTGCCGTTTTTTTATTTGCCAAAAAATTTAAAAGTGCTAAGGTAAAAGCACAAACCAAGGCAAAACTAAAATTTTGAAATACCCCAATTTGGGAGGGAGAGAAAGATGGAACACGTAAAGATATTGGCCGTCAATCGCCGGTGGGATCTGCCAGTATTGATCACCAGACAACTGGGCTTGCCCCTTGTCTGGGTAGAGAAAAAAATTTTTGCCGACGGTGAGTGCTGGGTCAGACTCCCGGAAAGCGTACGCGGCAAAAGGGTATTTATCATTGCAGAAAATACACCGGCTGAGAAACTCATGGTTTTGTTGGTGATGATTGATGCTTGTCGCCGGGCTTCAGCCGCTGAAATCAATGTGGTTGTTCCCTATTTTGGCTGGGCGCGCCAAGATCGCATGAAGGGTCGTGATCCGGTCACTGTAAAATTGGTCTGCAATCTCATTGTCCAGGCCGGTGCTGATCGCCTGCTTTCGATGCACCTACACTTCCCCCAGCTTACCAGCTTCGTGGACATTCCTTGGGATCATCTGTATTCGGCCTATGCTATCATCGACTGGGCGAGAAAGCAAGGTAAAAAATTTACTGTAGCTGGTCCTGATTATGGCGCTTCGCCCTTGGCAGACTTCGTCGCCAGAAAACTGGATATGCCCTTGGCAATTTTGAGAAAAAAACGGCCGGCGCACAATCAGGCAAAAACTAGTGGTATTATGGGCAGTGTTAAAAACTCGGACGTTTTGATGGTCGATGATATTTCAGACACTGTTCGGACCATGATTGGTGGCTGTGAATATTTGGGAGAGCTGGGAGCCAGAAATATTTATCTCACCGCCACCCATGGTTTGTTATCAGCTGGCGGGGCCAAAAGGATAGAAGAGTGCTCTCGTGTTAAAAAAGTATTGATTACCAATACGACGCCCATGACGGCCAGAAAAAAATCACCAAAAATTGAGCGTATATCAGTACATGACATTTTTGCCAAGGCCATCAATGCTATCATCAGGGAGGAATCGGTCAAAGATCTTTTTGAAAAAGAACTTTTCGCCTAAACAAAACCCCTGCCGGATTTCCGACAGGGGTTTCTTTTTTTATTTCTACTTTTCTACCACCCTACTTTCCTACCGACCTACATCCCTACTGTCCTACCTCCCTATCTTCACCACCTGATTTTTTCTAGCCGCGACCAGCCCTAGCTTCAGCCGGCCTTCATTTTCCGCATACAGAGTGAAAAGTTTTTGCCCTTTTGCTACCTTGTCATTAATTCTCACATGCATATGGATGCCCGCCAGTTTTTCTCTTGGCGCACCCAAATTTACGCAGATTTCTTCTATCGCCTTATTATTTACCGCCACTACCTTACCATCGCGCTTGGCATGCATCTCATAATTTAGAGCCCCGAGCGCTACTGCATCAGCTTTGATTTTTTGATTGCCTCCCTGTGCTTTGATGATCTCCTGCATTTTTTTCCAAGCCGCCAGACTTTTTAGTTGTTGCTCGGCAATTTTTCTACCTTGGCCTTTTTTGCAAAATCCTTTCAACTCCAAAAGTTTGCCTGACAGATAAACACCTTTTTTCTCGAGATCGATCGGCCGGAGTTTGTGCTGTTGCAAGACCCGGAGCACATCTCTCGCTTCGAGTGCCGGACCCACACCCGCCCCCACCGGCTCTTTGGCCTCGAGCATTTCTACTTCTACTTTTATTTTAAATCTCTTCCCCACCGCCACAAATTTCTTGGCTATTTCTTTGGCGGTTTTCAGGCTGTGCACCTTGGCTGTTGGCCCATAGGGCAGGTCAATTACGAGGTAATCTACTCCCATCGCCACTTTTTTGGCGAGAATAGAAATAATCATTTTATCATATGGCTCCAAGGACAATGGCTTGGACACTTTGATAATAATGTCATCAGCTGGTGCCATACTGACCGCTCCGCCCCAGACCATACAGGCTTTGGTTTTCTCAATGACTTTTTTTATTTTTTCTACGCTCAGATCGACCGGCGCCAAGACTTCCATCGTATCCGCTGTGCCCGATGGCGAGGTGATCGCCCGTGAAGAAGTTTTTGGGATATAGAGCCCAAGCGAGGCGATAATCGGGATGACTATCATTGTGGTCCGATTGCCCGGTATGCCCCCAATAGAGTGTTTGTCCACCACCCTCTCTTTTAAATTCAATTTTTCTCCGCATTCAGCCATGGCCTTGGTCACATAGTAAAGCTCATCCAGGCTATATGGTTTTACAAAACTGGAAGCTACATAGTAGGTAGTTTCGATTTGTCCTAGTTTGCCCGTAGAAATATCCGAGATGATGGAATATATTTCTTCATAATTTAGTCTCTTGCCCAACATTTTTTTATTGATCGCCTTGATTGACTCTGGCCGGGAGTAGAGCATTATTTCCACGATATCTTCACTGTCAATTTGGTTTTTCTTCCAAATCTCCTCAAATAATCCCACTTCCCCATAATCAACCTTGCTGTCAGAAACATCCACGGTGGCAATCATGGTTTTGTTTTTGCTCCATTTTAGGTTTACCCGGTCGCCCGGCCGGATACCCTGATTTTCCGCTTCTTTTTCTTGGAGCACTACCGTTGGCTCACCACCGGATGAAAAGTCTATTTTTTTGCATTTGTAGAATAGGCGCATAAAATTAGTATCAAGATATAAAGTATTTATTGTGTGTAATTTTATTTCTGTCTTTATTTTACCGCACCCCGTCTGAAAAATCAAAAAAGCTAAAAGGTTATATCTATAAGATTTTTTAATTGTAGCATGGCCCCTTGACGCGCCGGATAAAATATTTTATTCTTATTTCAAAGTTTTTTAAAAAGAAGAGACTAAACATAAAAAGGAGCAGGAAAATTTGTTGTTTTCAATTCACGAGAAATTAAACCAGCCAAATGACAAGGAGAAGGTCTCATGCAGACAACTTTAAATCTCCCGCTAATTCCCAGTGAAGTTTTTTTCACCAGGGGTTGGGGCAATGGCAGAAGCAAAGACATTTCACGGCGGCTGGCTCTTCGCGCTGCAGGCATCGGGGATTATAACATCGTGAATGTAGATGATGCTATTTTGCCCCCTAAATGTAAAGTTATCAGCCGATTTGCTGGCTTGTCAAAGTTAAGGCGCGGCGAATTTATTTTTTGTGTCTTATCTTGTTCTTCTGACAGCGAGCCCAACCGCCTAGTCTCGAGCGCTGTTGGTTGGGCCTGGACACCAGACACCGAGCAAGACGGCTTTGTCTCCAGGTGTGCTTTGAATGGCCAAACCGGCATAAAAACCGGCGACGAGGCAGAAGACCTTGCCGCCACTATGCTGGCCAGTAATTTGGGGATAGAATTTGACCCCGAAAAAGCCTGGAGAGAAAGGGAGGAAACTTATCAAGCGGCTGGTCAGGATATTCGCACCTCGCGCCTTTTCCAATCTCGGAGGTGCGGGCCAGATAAAAATATTTGGACTACCGTAGTGACAGCTGCGGTTTTCCTCATGTAATAAGTAATTATCCCAAACGAAAAACTCCACCCCTAGGGGCGGAGTTTTATTTATATATTTTTTACAAACAGCTCGGCCACCGTCAGCACTTCAAATTTTTTATCCTTCTTAAAATCCTTGGTCGAGACAATGGAATTTGTGGTAAATATTTTTTTAATATTTTTCTCGCGCCGCAGATTGGCTACCACTGGTCCAGTGGCTACCAAGTGTGTCAAAACTACATAAATATCTTTTGCTCCTTTGGCCTTCAGGGTTTTGGCCGCCTGGATCAGCGTCCCTCCGGTCTGGCTCAAGTCATCCACCATCACCACTGTTTTATTTTTCACCTCTCCTCGAAATTTGGTCACCTTCGCCTCATCCACTCGCGGCCGGATTTTTTCTATGGCGGCCAGATTTTTTATCCCTAATTCATCCGCAAAATTTTTACTGCGCTCGTCAGCGCCCAGATCCGGCGCTAAAACCACCACATCTTTCAGTTTTAATTTTTTGATCTTTTCTATAAAAAGTCCCCGCGCTTTTAATTCGGTTATTTTCACTCGGAAATATTTGGCCACTTGGCGGCTGTGCAGATCTAGGGCCACGATTTCATCTACTCCTGCATCTTCAATAATTTTTGCCATGAGCTTTGCACTCATCGCATCCCCAGAATATTTTATCCTGTCCTGCTTGCCATAACCAAAGTAGGGGATAAGAGCCACTATTTTTTTCGCCCCGTTTTCCTTTAGCGTGTTGATGAGAATTATCAATTCCAACATATTTTCCGCTGGTGAAAAAGTCGAGCCCAAGACATAAACTTTTTTGCCGCGGACATTTTCGTTTATATGTACCAAAATTTCCCCGTCTTTATAGTGGGATATCAGGCACCTGCCTTTTTTGATTTTTTTTGTCCGCCGGTTGGCGGATTGTAATATCTCTCCAACCAATTCTTCATTGCTATGGGTGGAGAAAAGAAAGTTAGACATTCTATTTGAGTTTAGCACTCCCTGGGATCAGCGGATCATAGCCATGCTCTACTTCATCGCCATCTTTATAGCCATCACCATCAGTATCAGCTTTTGATGGATCAGTCTCCCAAATAAATATTTCTTCTTCATCAGTGATACCATCATTGTCTGTATCTAGATCGGTGCCCATTTCCAAGCCCATTCCATAGTCTTCCCCATTGTTCATCGAGCTTATGCCGTTGGGCGTGGCCACATTTTCTCCGGCCTTCAGATTGCCGCTGTCACCCAGCAACTGGAAGACCAAAGTATAATCATTTGGTTTTATGCTGGTATACAAATAGCCACCATCTATTATTTTGTCTCCGCCCGGTACTTCACTCATATAGACTGTTGAGCCGGCACACTCTTCTATACTAGCCCTAAATCCCTTGGAACACAAAACTTTCATATTGCCGACACCCGTAGCCGCCGGTATCTCGTTTTTTGGATAGCCATTATTATCGACGAAATAAAGCTCTAGCGCCGTTTGTATCTGCTTTATTTCGCTCACCGTTTTGGCGTCACTATTTTTTGTCTGCGCTTTGTCCAACGCCCCAAACATACCTCCGCCAAAAGCCTCACTTAATAATTTTTCTAATTCCACTGGGTCTTTTGGTGACTCTATCTCCATTATCTGGTTAAAATTATCAAATGTTATGGTCATCGCCCCTCCCAAAGTCTGGTTGCCGTCTTTGTCTTTGCCGATATTATCAAAAGGGATTTCTATTTTTCTTATAAAATATTCTTTTTTATCTATCCAGATATCTAGGCTGAAATTTTTAACAAAGCGGTCAAAATTCTGCCAGTCTTCTTCTTTCATCTCGGCCATGTTTTTTTCTATCTCGGCTTTATTTTTAGAAACAGTTTTTATCTTTTCTATCATATCCAAAATACCCTGTTTATCCAGACCCAACTGATAGTGGTATGTTTTATTTTCTCCCAATGTTTCCACGCCGTAGTCATTTTTTAATATTATTATCTTGTCCGCATCTTGCTCTAGGATTTCCCCAATTTTCTTTGTATCCTCATCCTCTTGGCCGGCAAATTTATCCAAGACCGTCGTATTAATACTATATTTCACCCATTTATCTTTTATACTGCTAGTGTCAATAAACATAGCCAGCATAATTGGCAGTTGGTTTATTTTGAAATAAAGATTTTTCCCCAGAGTTACTACCTCGCCGGCTATATTATTAGTTGTACCGCCAATATCCAAACCAATATCTATTTTAAATTTTGAACGCAGATTATTTTCGTCGGTATTATCAGTGTATCCTTCTATTTCTGCGTACATCTTTTGTTTTTCCGTTCCAAGCAGCCCCCCAATTAAATTTAGCGTTGGGGTCGAAGTGGCTTGCTCCGCAGCTTGTTTTTCCTGAAATTCCAATTTCAAATCAAGCTTAAAACTGGAAGCCTTTATTTGATTGGTGGCTTGGACGGATTTTTTTAGTACCTTGTCGGGTGTATTGGCGATATATTTGCTATAGCCCCAATATCCACCAAGTGCTACTCCAGCAAAAATTAAAACTCCAGCTACAATAGCCAGTATTTTTTTTATACCACCACTTGTTTGTGGCATCTCTGGATTCAAAAATTGAGAAGCATCCACGCTGGGTGGGTTATTCGGTACTGCGACGTTAGGGGTTGTCTCGTAAAGTGGGGTATGACAACTTTGGCAAACGTGGCTTTCCGGGCTATTTTCCAGCCCGCATTTTTGACAGCGCATATTGTTTTGCATAATTTATTTTACTTTTTTAATTTCCAATATTCCAAGGCCCGCTTTAATTCCAGACGAGTTTCAGCATAAATTTTGGCTGGGATTTTTTTGACCACTGCTTCTACTGATTGTCGACAAGCTCTAGCTCCGGCGATTGAGCCATCCGGGTGGCCATGTAGTCCGCCCCCGAAATTAATCACCAGATCAGCCCCGAGTATTTTGACCAATTTTTCCACCAGTCCCGGATGCAATCCGCCCGAAGCAATCGGCAAAACCGGCTTGATCTTTTCCCAATTGGTTATTTCCTTATTCACTCCAAACCAATCTTCCTCCATTTCCAGATTTATTTCCGTCACTTCCTCGGCCGTGCCTTCCATTTTCCCGACCACTGTACCCGTGTGCAGCTGATCAATGCCTGTCAATCTGGCCAGTTTGGCCAAAAGCAGCATGGTCATGCCGTGGCGTGAATTTTTGGTAAACATCGAATGCCCAGCTCGGTGGCCATGCAAAATCAAGCCCAGATTTTGTTCTCTCAAAAATTGGATATTATCCAACCCAGCCACCACGAGATCAATCATTGCTACCTTGCCACCGTATTTTTTGACTAGTTTAGCCCGTTTGAGCATCACATCAGCTGGTCCAGTCACATTAAAAACATAAACTTTTTTCTCGCCTGTCTCTTGCTCCACTTGTTTTTTGAGTTTCATTACTTCTTTCACCCGTTCTTCAAATTTATTAAAAACCATATCTGTCAAATTCTCATCATCCTTGACTAGATCCACACCGTTTTTCCAGATTTGATAAGCGAGTCTAGCCTGCTCTTTGGCCGAGAGTCCCACCTTGGGTTTGATGATTGAGCCGATAATCGGCCGCTTGTAAATTTTCAGATATCTTCTCACTCCCTCGATACCAAAGGCCGGTCCCCTGAATGAATCCAGATATTTTTTGGGGAACTGAATATCCAAGAGGCGCAGATTGGCTATCACTTTCATACTAAAAACATTGCCAGCCAAAGCAGAGAGCAATTGCGTGATATTGCCGAGCTCAAACAATGCCAGTGGGTAGGCAATGTGCACTGTTTTTTTCTTGTTATCCAGTTTGAAAATCTTTGGCCCCAGCTTTTTTAGGGTTGCCTCTTTGAGCGTGCCGAGTTTTGTCCAGGTGCCGATGGATGATTCAGCGGCGATATGCGCGGCCGCCTCGGCCAAGGGTAGTTTGCTTTCTAGATAATAGCTTACCACCAATTCTTCTTTGTAATTTGGCCGGTAGCCCAGCCGGAGATAAGGAGATTTACTCATAGGGTTGTAGGTTAGTAGGTATGTAGGGAGGTAGGTTAGTAGGATGTAGGTCAATAGTTAGCTTTTTCCTACGACGCTACTTTCCTACCAACCTACTACTCTCTGTTATTAATCATTTTATTTAATATTTTCATTACTTCATTTAATATATTATCTGCTTTTATAAAGCTACTTTCTTTTGCTAGTTTTAATCTTTTCGCTATTTCAATTTGTGTTTCCAGTTCCGCGCCAGAGCCGAGGGCGATAATTAAGAAATGCCGAAAATCTGTGACACTACCACGCCTTCTTCCCTCGGCGATATTGGATGGTATAGAAACAACGGTTTTCTTTGTGTGTGTTGTTAAACCATATAATTCTGATGGTGGGTATTCTCGAGTCAACTCATAAACTGCAATAACAAGTTCCATTGCTTTCTGCCAGACAATTAGATCTCTATAATCTCCCCATTTATAATTCCCTTCCATAGTATTTAATAATTAATTTCCTACTTCCCTACCCACCTACACCCCTACTTCCCTAGTATCCACGGATAATATTTCTTCACATATTTATCTACCTCATTCGGTTTGATCACCCCAAATTCGGTGATATAGCCGGTGATCAGCTGCGCTGGTATTTTGTCAAAAGCAAAATTGATAATCTTTAGTTGTGCTGGGCTGTTCTTCCAAATTTCGGTTTTGGCGCGCAATTCTATCCCCATTTTTTTATTGGTTTTTTTCATGAGTGTGCCAGCCAGATAGACCGGGATCTTGGAAGTGTAGGCCGCGAGCGCAATGCCAAAACTACCCACTTTATTCAAAGCGGAATTGTCCGCCAAGATCACGTCAAAACCGATTATCACTTTGTCTATTTTTACTTTGTCGCCGGAAAAATTGGAAATCAGAAATTCGGCGGCTGAATCCACCACCATGGTATTATCAATTTTTAGTCTAGCCAGATCTTCAGAGGTTTTTCGTCCCTGCATGAGTGGCCGAGTTTCATCATTATAAACGTGTATTTTCTTTTTCTGTTCTTTGGCCGCGCCCAAAATATTGATGACTGTTTGCGCATGGCAGTGCGTGAAAATATTTTCTTTGTTTTTTATCGTTCTACTACCATAGAGAGAAATCCGCTGGCCATTTTTATGGAGTAATTCTGAAAAATCGGTTGCCTGTTTTTTGGCCAGTTTTTTCAATTCTACCACTTCACTAGCCCTGCTTTTGATCCCATGTTTTTCTGCCAGACGCAGATGCAAGTATTTAAAAGCATTAATCGTTAGTGGTTCATCTGGTCGGGCTTTGGCCAAGAGCTCGCCAGCGCGCTTGGCTTCATTCAGGAAAGTCACCGGATTTCTCATCTTCAGGATTGATAAATAGGCGACCCATGCTTCAATGCTCGCCCGGCAGATATTGCTGGCGCCCTGTATTTTTATAGAACGGATATCTTTTATTGTTTGGTTTAGACTAGCCATAGTTCAAAATTTAATGATGCTTTAATTTTACCAATTTTCGGGCGCCAAAGCAAAATTTGATTTTTTTGGCTGTTATTATATACTTGCTACATCAACTAATTTAATTTTTATGGACAAAAGAATTCGACCTGACCACCATTTCCTTCGTCCAGAAGGCGACAAGAGCGCAGACAAAAAAGAAAGAAGTGAGCTCGAACAAGCGCTGGCCGATATTGCTCTCGAATTTATTACCAAAACAGAACCGCACCCTGATAATGAAAAAATAGAAACACCGCTTTACTCGCCTTTAATTTTAAGAACACCAAGCAAGGCCAGACTTCGATCCGGGCTAAGGGAGAAGAAACTCTCTGAAGCTATAAAAATAAGAATATCAGATCAGCGATTAACAATTGATCTTCGTGAGGCCATTGAAAATCTTAACGGAGAGACCGAAGCGATGGATGCGCAGGCTTTTAAAAATACCCTAGTCCAGGATGCTAGACCAGATCTCTTCAATGAGGCGACAGCCTATCTGCAAAATGACCTTACCGATTTTATTAGGGAAAAGTATCCCCAATTTACAGATATCAGAATTCTTCTTACCTACGAACCCACTCCATAATAAAAAGCCCCTTCATGGGGCTTTTTTTAGTAGAAGATAAATTGCGACCGCTTGAGCTAAAATTATGAGATACATTATCAGATAAAAGTTAGCCTTGCGTCTTTTGTGTCTGGCTATCTCCATAGCCATTATCCCACCGAGTGACCCGCCGAGCAAAGACAACAGCCAGAGCACTTTTTCTGGTATGCGCCAGCCACCATATATTGAGCGCTGTTTGTCAAAAACAAAAATAATGAACGTTAAAACATTAATAGTGATGAGGTAGTAGAATAAATATTGAGTCATTCTATCTTTAGTAGCGAGTAACGAGTGACGAGTAATGTGCTAAAGGGCGACCTAAGTGTTTATTGATCTGATTAATCCATTTATTATTTGTCTAGTCTGATTACCCAGTTCGCCCAGTCTTTTGCATGTTTCCAAATTAATATACTCCAAGTCTTTTGATAATATCAAAAAATTTTGTACTTCGGCCACCGAGCCGCGCGCTTGATAATAAAACTTAGTCTTATCTTTAAAATGATATCTAGCAAAACCCTCAGCGATATTAGCACCAACAGAACTAGCTGCCCTTCTTAATTGGTTGGTGATTCCATATGTTTCGTCAGTCGGGAAAAGTTTTGTTATTTTATAAATTTCCAATGCCAAAATGTGGGAGTATTTCCAGGCCTCTAAATCATAAAAATTATTTATTATATTTTTCTTTGACATATTAATTATTCATTTCCCTTATTACCTATTACACATTACTCATTACTAAAGTACCACTCGTTCTCCCTTTTCTGGCATCACAATCTGCCCAATCTGATTTTTATCTAGCTTCTCCGCCAAGACACTCATCGCTCCTGCTTCACCATGGACTAGAAATAATTTTTTCAGTTTGCCAACGCCCCCAATAAATTTAACCAGATCATACTGATCCGCGTGGGCGGACAGAGAATTTAAAACCACTATTTTCGCCTTGACTGCCAGATTTTCATTCAAGATATTTACCTTTTCTGCTCCCTCGAGTAGTTTTCTACCCAAGGTATTCTCGGCCATGAAACCAACTATCACTACGGTATTTCTCGGGTCACTGATGCTATTTTTCAGATGGTGCCGGATGCGTCCGAACTCACACATACCCGAAGCTGAGATAATTATGCATGGCTGTTTTGTATTATTCAATTTTTTTGATTCTTCTGGCGTTTCTACAAAACGCAGTGTGGTAAAAATAAAGGGATCTTTGCCTTGCTCCAAAAAAGTTTTCTGTGTTTCTTCGTCCAGTAGATCAGGATAATCAGAAAAAGCCTCACTCACTCTTTCTGTTAGTGGACTGTCCAAATAGACAAATAAAGGCGGTATGGCTTTTTGATTGATCAATTCATGGATAATATACAAGAGTTCCTGCGCGCGCTCTAAGGCAAAAGAGGGGATGATCACCTTGCCGCCTCGGGCATAGGTCTCATTGATTGCTTTGGCCAGGTCGAGATATGAAGTGGACAGGCTGTCATGGACCCGGTCGCCATAAGTACTTTCCGAGATCAGATAATCAACCGCCCGGATTTGCTCCGGGTCTTTGAGAATCGGTAAAAATTTGCGACCCAAATCTCCGGTGAATCCGAGGCGCACTATTTGTCCATTTTCCGTTAATTCCAAAGTCAATAAAGCTGAGCCAAGTACATGCCCAGCATCGCGGAAATAAGCTTTGACCCCCGGCAATGGTTCAAATTCTTCATGATAATTCACGCCCACAAATTGCTTCATGGCTGGAGCCACATCATCAGGTGTATAGATTGGTTCTAGCGGTGTTGTCTCTGGTAATTGTTTGCGATTCAGATATTCCACATCATAAACCTGCACTCGGGCACTATCCTCGAGCATCAATTCCGTGATCTGCTCAGTAGCTTTGGTGCAATAAATTTTGCCCTTGAAACCCTGCTTGACCAGATTGGGAATATTGCCCGAGTGGTCAATATGGGCATGGCTCAAGATCATGGCATCAATACTCTTGGGGTCAAAAGGAAATTCTCTGTTTATACTTTCCATATCCCGCCTTTGTCCTTGCCAAAAGCCGCACTCCAAAAGGAGTTTTTTATTATTTATAGTGATCACATATTGTGAGCCAGTGACAGTTTTGCAGGCCCCGAAAAATTCTATTTTCATAAATAAGCGAGTTAAGCAGTAAGTGAGGTAAGCAAGATAAGCAACTTAAAAGAAACTTTTTGCCCATCACCTCTTTGTAATTATAATTTTATCCCATATCACCGCCCTTTGACAAATTTTCAAAAATAGTTTATTTTAAAAAGCACTATCTCAGACACAAAAGAACGGTAAACAAAAAAGAAAAAACGGAACAGAAAGGAGCAGAAATTGGAGGAGTGTATTTTTTGTAAAAAAAGAAGGCTCATTGGCAATCCGCACTTCATCCACTGGGAACATCTGCCCAGCCCGTACTCAATTCGGGGCCAGGAACTGCGGACGGTCAATGTCCAGATGGTAGTCTGTGAGGAGTGCAAGGGCAAACAATCGTGAGGAGGTGTGTGGTATGATAAGGAACCGAAAAGCAGCAGCAGTAGGTAAATGCCGGGTTTGCGGAAGGCATCGCTGGGAGGGTGCTTGGCATAGTCGTGGCTCTGAACCCCAGTCTCTTCGGGCTATTTTAAACAATCCCTTGGGACACAGGGTGAAGCCGACCATTTGCAGTAACTGTCAGACTGCCAAAGATCAGCTCACTACCCGGTCAGTACCAGCCAATCTTCGCCGAGTTAGGAGGCAAGAGTGATAAGATACCCCCAATGTCCCATCTGTAACTTAGTGGAGGTAGAGAATGGCCGGTGGCAGCCACTCTATACTTTCTCTAAGGAGGAACAGCGAAAAATAGTTCCTCATCTCCACCGGGTGGACGGCTGCCATTGCCAAAGGGGAGGAGAACGCGGATAAATAAACTTCCGCGGGCCCTTCCTAGCCATACGAGGCGCAACTGTTTTAAAGGTTGTGCCTTATTTTTTACCAAAACAAAATCCACTCGCCATGGAGTGGATTAAAATATGATCTTCTATTTTCAGTTGGCAAACCGCTTTTACCAGCTAAAAATAAAAGGGGGAGAGCAGTAAGCCACCACACCACACCCCCCGATTTTGCTTTCAGTCGGCCATAAAGTCAATGGCCCAAAGAAAGGCTTCGCCCAGTCCCTCCCAGCGCGCCTGCGCCAGAAAGAACAGGGTGACGAGCCCCAGTCCGAAGCCGAACAGCTCAGCCCGGTGCTCTTTTAGGGTTTCGAGGAGGTCCTCGACCCCATTAAAAATAAAATCAATCAGCATATTTTTTCTCCTTTCTGCTGATTTTTATTTTTTTGGTTTTTAATGTTCAATTAATATATTATAGCATATATTAATACTTTTGTCAATAGACAAAAGTAAACAAAAACCGCTTAAAATTTGTCTAAACGGTTTTTATTAAAAAAATTAAAGTAACTTTTCCAATTCTGCTTTCAGGATTTCTTTGGGTCTAAAACCAACAATTTCATAAATCAGCTTGCCAGCTTTGAAAACCTTGAGGTTGGGGATACTCATGACTAGATATTTCTCTGATAATTCATAATTATCTTCCTCGTTGGTATCCAGCTTGGTAATTTTTATTTTACCTTCCATTTCTTCAGCTAGCTGATCAAGAACTGGAGCCATCATCTGGCACGGCCCACACCATGGCGCATAAAAGTCCACCAAGACCGGCAACTCCGATTCTAGGACTTCTTTTTGAAAATTATCTTTGGTTAGTTCCATTGCTTTTAACATATATTTTTTTGATTGATTTATAAGGTGTGTCTATCTTAGCATATAATATTTTTGCGGTAAAGTTTGACATATTTTTCTTTATTTAGTAAGTTTAGCTCAAAAGAAAATCACCCACAGAACCATAAAAGGAGGTAGCTGTCATGAGTACGCATATTGGAGCAAAAAAAGGCCAGATCGCCGACGTAGTCTTATTGCCCGGTGATCCGCTCCGAGCTGCCTGGCTGGCAAAAAAATTCTTAAAGGCCCCAGAGACAGTTCATGATGTCCGCGGTATGCCCTGCTACACCGGGTTCCGTCATTGTTTCAGGGCCCTCCCCGGTCAACTCGCTTGTACCAAAAAATTGATATCCATCCAGTCCAGCGGCATGGGCATGCCATCACTCGGCATTTATGTCGAGGAGCTGGCAAGAGACTTCGGGGTCAAAAAAATTATCCGTCTCGGCACCTGCGGAGCCTTGCAAGAAAAAATTAATCTTCGCGATATTATCATCGCGATGGGGGCTTGCTCTGATTCGGCCTCCAATATTCACCGCTTTGGGCCAGCCATGAGTTTCGCTCCTATCGCCGATCCGGCTCTTTATCGTGACGCCGTCCTCCAGGCCGAAGACCGGGGATTGCCTTTCCACACTGGCAATGTCTTTGCCACGGATGATTTCTATGATCACAGTGAGCCGCCGAGGTGGCAAAAGTTTGCTCGATATGGTGCTCTGGCTGTTGAAATGGAAACAGCAAAGCTCTATACCCTGGCCGCCTATTATGGGATACAGGCGCTGTCGCTACTCGTGGTCAGCGACCACCTGGCTCGCGAGGAAAAGCCCCTGACCTCAGAAGAGCGGGTGACCTGCTGTAGCGACATAGCTATGATCGCCCTGAGCATTGTTGCCTAGTGGCTATCCGTCTCAAAAACAAAGAGCATTCGATTTTATTGAGTGCTCTTTTTATTATTGTTCAAAACAAAAAATACCCTCTCGCGAGGATATTTTTTTACGCTGTACAGCCCGCCTGCCGGCGAGGCAGTGATTGAACTGTTAAAAAGATTCACTGGATCTTTTTAACCTTTCTCCTTAGTTGAGAAGTGCCGGGGGCACTTCCAACGGAGCTGCTCGCCGCTCCCTTTTAAACAAAAAACATTCGCCGCAACGAATGTCTTTTGTGGTACGCTGTACAGGATTCGAACCTGTGACCTTCTCCTTAAAAGGGAGCTGCTCTACCAACTGAGCTAACAGCGCATATGGCAAAAACTCAAAATTCAAAAATTAAAAGTCAAAATTAAGGTTAATTTATTTTATTAGGCGAAGTTGGTCCAACTGCCTGCCCCGCACCTTTATGGCTGCGGGGAGCTAACAGCGCATAAGTTTTGTAATTTACCCTGAACGTCAGTGAAGGGTCCCATCTCAATTTGATAAAACGCGAGATTTTTCCCCTGCGTCTGTGGGGTAAGGATAAACTCAATACAACATATCTAAAAAAATCTTAACAGAAAATTAAAAATCAATCAAGGCTTTGGCTAATTATTTTATTTAAAAAAAGAGGGCGTCAGGAAATTTTTCCTAACGCCCAAAATTGGGCCACTCAGCTTACATAGTCTGGGTTACATTCCCATTATTATCAACCCTGATTATGTTCACTTTATCCCATCTGGAGCAGCTATGGGAGCCGCCCCAGCGCACCATGTGTGTACAGCGGCACAGATTGCAAGTAACTTGTTTGTATCTTAAACTCATCCCGCCCTCCTCTGGCTATTTATATTACTATTTTTGCTCTATTTTTTGTCTTATCAATACAATCTAGACAACCTAACTTTTTTGCATTATTTTGCCAAACAACAAAACCTGCCAGTAGCTTTGCCAGCCGACCTATGTCTTTTTTAATAGAAAAGTTTTGCTCCCTTGAGAGCAGAAAACATTATCTCTGTCATTGGCTCAGGGATTTTTATTTCAAAAGACTTACCTCTTCCCCGAGCCAATTCCTGGGCATCCGCCAGTCCTCGAGCCTCACTAGGGTCGATAGCCACCAACTTGGTCAGGTCCACTACGATCAGCTCAGCCTTTTGCCGGCGGATGAGGGCGCCCACCTCCGGTGCTAGGTTGAACAGGTCATTTCCGTTTTGAACCATCAGAGAGAAAACCCTGGCACCCAAATTTTTTACTATCATCTAATGCCTCCATTTTATAAATCCAGACACCCTCGCAATTGTCTATTATTTTGTAGGCTTGTCACCACTGATTCATGCGCCCGAAAAGTAGAAATTTGGAAAGTGGCATCAGCCTCTTCTATCCGTTCTTTGGCTGCCATCAAGCAGGCGATGTCTGCTTCAAAAAGCAACTCAGCCTCTGGCAGATCAATAATTATTCTTTGAGAGCCGTCATCTATTGCCGCCTCTATAGCCTCAGTCATTCTTTGATAGTCACCGCTCACCTCCAGCATAATCTGGGAGGCATCATCTCCAAAAGGCAGTAATTTCATATTTTATCCTTCCTATATTTATTTTATTTTTCTGGTTTTTTATTTTTATTAAAACTACTCTTTTCCTTCTTTTTTGTCAAATAAAAAAACCGGCGAAGAGAAACTCTCCGCCGGTTCGATTGTCTTAGCTCAACAGGCCGGCCGCATCAAGGGCTTCAAGCATCCCTTCTCCATCGCCGTTGGCCCCGTTGACTCCGCTAAGATCAAAACGGGCGCCAGCTTTCCTGACAGCATCTCGAGCCGCCAAAAGGGCCCTGATGACTTCATCATCTACCCTCCGGAAGTACCCAATGTCCAGCAAGACGGTCTTTGTCTTTTTGGTCATCATTCCGGTGACGGCCACCGGCAAGTTGCCGATGTCCTCGCTGTCTATACGAAGACCAAGGTTAATTCTATCTTGAGAAAATTGTTGCATCGTAAATCCTCCTAAATTTTATGTTGCGTTTTTTCTTCCAAACAAATATTTTTTGTAATTTTCACTCTGCCTCCAGACTGGTGCCAAAATTCTTGGATGCACTGCTCTGGGGCCATTTTGGATCGTATCAGCTATTTCCTCCACTGTGTATTGCCCATAGACATAGGCATTTAAAAGCGTTGGCCAACTGATTTTCGATCCCCACACCTTACCACTGCCAATGAGTTTTGTCAAGGTAGTTTTCAATTCTTGTGCCTTCTTTTTCTCTATCTCCAAAGGCAATTTCAACTGCCCATAATTTTTATCTCTTTCTCCGATTTTAAAGCGATAATATTTCAAGGTATTCTTATTGCCAGACTGGTCGAGCATCAGCCCTAGATTATTAAAAACAACCAAATCACCCCTATTAATTATGGTTATTTTTGGGCTGACTGTTTCTGTCGGTATATTTATCATTCTCTCCTGAAAAAGAAATTTCATATCACCAAAATAATTATCCGCTAGCAAAAGCTCGGCCATATTGGAAAAAGAAATATCATCATGATAGCGCGGCTCACGCCCACTGACTGTGGCGTGATATTCCAGTCTGTCTGGATGATCTCGGTCTGAAAAAAATCTGTCGCCCCAAGCATAATTTAAATAAGTAGAAAAATCGGCATAGCCAAAACGATAATTCAAGATTCCCGCTCCCAGATAAAACTGTGCCCCCAGCCCCACTGGCCGGATTCCAATGCTTGCCTCCACCATCCCATTTTTGAAAGTTATCGCCCGGAGGTTTTCTGCCATTTTTTTACTTAAGTTCAAAATCTGCTGATCGCTCGTCAAGTCTCCATAAATCATGAGCGCTGTGGCTGTCACCAGATGATAGTGGGGGTTGAAGGCCATTGGCTTGCCCTCTTCATACCAGCCACTATTTATGTCCTCTTTTATCACTTTCTCGATTTTGTTTTTTATTAATTTATCAAAATATTGTTTTCTGTCTGCTGTTAGAAAAGTCTTTGCATAAAAATTATTCACCACGGCCTGCCAGTATACTGCCGACAGCGCCGCCCGGTTGGAAGTATCATCGGCCAAAATTCCCGCTTCTATTCTTTCATAAACCGTTTGATAAAGTTGACTTTTTTCTTCAGTGGTCAAAATATCTGGCAACTGGTCAGCTAGTCGTACCAGAGCAAAGGCGGCAAAGGCCTCAGAAAAAGACTGGCTTTGAACCAAGCGGTTGGCCAGAGCCACCCGGCAGCCAAGCATGCTTTGGCGCAATTTTTCTCTGGCTATATTATCACCAGCCAAAGCGCGGTATTTATAATAAAGTCCCAGGCTGATTATTTCTCTGGGTTCGCCCGGCGTGGTAAATTCTGGCGCGCCATAGTCTGGGGCCTGGTAAACAAAACCAAAATTGTCCAAGTGTCGGCTATAGCGATTATAAAAATAGGACAGATATTTTTCCAAAGACAAATCATTTTCTGCCGCCTTGGTTTTTGGTGTGCTAATAAAAAAATTACCAGCGACGATTAGGGCTAGTAAGGTTATAATAGAGGTAGTGTGCAAATACTTGGATAACATAATTTTATTCTAACAAATGATGAGAAATAAAAAAAGCCCCAGGCGTAGCGCCAAGGGCTTATCGTCAGGGGATACAGTAGAGGCTGACACAAATTGCCAAAATTCCATAGGCAATAATTATTACCAAACCCACAACGGTTCCCCAATTATACTTTTTCACTGTGCCTCCTTATTTTATATTGACCCGAGCCACAGCATTGCTCCGCCAACGACAATTGCTAATAATGCCGCCAGCAGGAGAATCTCCCCAAAATCGAGCTGCAATAGTTTATCAAAAAATTTTTCTATCATGCCCACCTCCTTTTTGTTGTTTATTTTTCTCCTTACTATATATTAAAAGCAAAATAAAAACAAGGGCCATGAGCCCCTGTCTTTAAATTAAGCTATTTTTTCAGGATATATTCATAGGCCGAGAGTGCCGCCTTTACTCCATCGCCAGCCGAGATATTATTTTGCTTATAGGCCTCATCCGTCACATCACCGGCCGCAAAAATACCAGGCATGGAGGTGGCTGAAGTCCGGTGATCCAAAACTATTTCTCCGCCGCTATTCAATTCCACCAGATCTTTGACCAAATCCGAATTAGGGACTGCGCCTATTTCTACAAATACACCTTGAACAGCCAGGGTTTTTCCTTCACCCGTCAGTCGGTCTTTGTATTTTAGGCCATTGACCAACTGTTCGCCAGTGATTTCTGTTGTCTCGGCATTATAAATCACACCTTTAAAATTTTCAGCACTTTGGATTTTTTCCAGGGTGCTCGGATCGCCTTTTATCTTGTCAGAATAATTTAAAAGATAAACCTCGCTGACATAAGGCAACAAATCTTGGACTGCCTCGAGTCCGGAATTCCCGCCGCCCACCACCGCCACTACCTTGCCGCGAAACATCGGCGCATCGCAGGTAGAACAATAAGCCACGCCCTTGCCGTCAAATTCCGCTTCGCCCAAAACATTCAATTTTCTATGCCTAGCGCCTGAGCAGACTATGACCGTTCTGGTTTCATAGGAGCTGGTATTGGTCGTGACCCGAAAGCCATTAGTGATCTTTTCTACCAGTTGAGCCCTCTCACCCTCTTTTATTTCTATTCCTTCTTGCGCTTTTAGGTGCTCTTCCAGATCTTTGGCCAATTGTATTCCGGCAATAGATTTGTGTCCGATCCAATTGCCAATGTCATCAGATACCACTGACTGACCGCCAAAACCCTCGGTTATAAATAAAGCTTTCATTTTTTTTCTGGCCGCATAGACTCCGGCCGAGACTCCGGCTGGTCCGCCGCCAATGATGATTGTATCATACATAAAATTATAAAGCTTAATTAGAGTATCTTTATCATATAACGCTTTATCTTTTTTTTCAAGAAAAAACGCCGGCTCTTTTTTGCTAAAGAGTCCAGCGTTCAGGTAGGGCTAGGGAAGACCTATCTCGGTACTGTCCCTCGCCCACTGCACTTTTTGCAGGGGCCGACAGGGCGCTCAGCATCGTCCGGCCAGTCTGAACCCCCGCCGCCACAATCAGGGCAGTCGCTAAGCTCCGTCCCATCGGGCCAGGGCGGGACATCAAGCTTCCCGTCCCCACCACAGACGGTGCATTTCTCGTCGCCCCACATTCCGTCACCCGAGCAGGTGACACAACTGGCCTGCTTACAGCCGGCTACAAAAGCAACCAGCAGCAAGGCCACGAAGACAACCATTAATTTTTTCACTAAATCCTCCTGTTGTTTTGGTTTTTAGGATTCGTGAAAAGTTACCATATTTTTATCTCTTTGTCAATCATTACCCAAAATAATAAAAACAAGCCGACCACTATAATGATTTTTTTTCAAGAAAAAACAACCGCTGGTTTATCAGCAGTTGTTTTTTTGAACTTCTATCTGAAGAAGTTTATTGCCCTATGCGATTTCTATTCATCTGGCAGCCACCGCCACACTGGCAGGTTTTGCCTTCTTTTCCGCAATTGCCCCCGCAAGCAGAGTTTGCTCCGCAACCACAGGTAGCAGCTTGCACCACATTAGCATTATTGGCGCCGACTTGGACGCCCGCTGGGGCTGAATTTTGGCTGGCCGCGCTGGCAACGCTAAAGATCACCACTGCCATTACCAGAGCTATAAAGCCTCCCAAAAACCAAAGTTTATTCATATGCTAGGTTTATTAGTTTTTAATTGGGCCCTCTATACACTAATACGCACTTCGCCTAGCTTTTATTTCAATGTTGGCAATTGCCATCGCAATTTTTGGGTTTTAGGCAGCCGCCACAGCCACACCAAGGGCGGATTTCCTCGGCCGTAAACTGGTTTTCTAGGGTTATATCGCCGATAATTTTTATACGTTCGCCAATTTTTAAAATTGCATCGTTTTGTACATTGGCGGTGAGTGCGTTGATCTGCCAGTGATCTCCACTCAAATCCTGCAAGATAAAGCCATTTTTGGTGATCGCCACTATTTCTCCGGCCAAAAGACCCTGGTCAGTCTTTTGCCACAGTCGGTGCTCATAATTCAGCTGAGCATAGCCAGGCAATTTTTCGTTAAAAATATTATTTAATTTGTAGCCAAGCCCAAAATTATAAATCAAAATCCCCAAAATTACCGTTGCCAACAAATAAAAAATTATCAGTCTGGCCAGGGGCAGGCGATAGCCAAATTTGGTATTTTTATAATTATAATAACCCAACCCAACAAAAACCACTAAAGCTGCCAGCCAGAAATATGGCAAGGTTAGGAGTAAGATTTTTCCAAAGTTCATTTCAATCCGTTGGTAGATGTCCCATTCCTGATTGGCCAAAATAAATATTGATATCCCGACCGCGAGCGCACCAAAAATTATTGACAACCCAAACAAAAACCAAAGCAATAAATTTTTTGCCCGAAGATTTGATTTCGGCGTTGGTTTTAGCCCTTGATCTTTTATAGTTTCTAATATTTTATCACTTATTTGGCTCATAGTATTCAGGATTAATTTTAATAAACTCTTCTTTAAATTTTCTTCTAGCCCTGGCGATCAGCGTCCCGACGGTACTAACCGGCAAACGCAGAATGTCGGAAATTTCTCGATAGTCCAGCTCTTCCACAAAGCGCAAAATAAAAATTTCTCGATATTTTTCTCCCAGCCGGCTGATTATTTTTTCCAACATCGCCCGGTCATATTTGGTATTTATTTCTTTATTCAGATCAGTATCAGCCGTTATCTTTTGCCATTCCTCGTCATCGAGTATTATCTGTGGCCGCGCTTGTCTTTTGCGCAGTTCACTCACTGTTTCATTGTGGGCGATCCGGTAAGCCCAAGAAGAAAATTTTAGCTTATCATCAAAATCATTAAGGTTATAAAAAATTTTTATAAAAACCTCCTGCAAAACATCTTCGGCGTCCTCTTGACCGAGACCTGATATTCTCCGAACATAAACCAACAGCTGTCTTTCATAGCGTTTTATTAGACAAGCAAAATAATCGGCGCTCTTGAGAGACAGAGCGACGAGTTCATTATCCGAGAGCTGTATACAGCTTTCCTGAGTGACCATATTAATTATAATACGTGTTAGGCCTTAATTTTATTTCAGGTTGCTTTATCATAACATAAATTTTTGTTTCCAAAAATCCCGCCCTGAGGCGGGATAATTTTTTGGATTATCGGGGCGCGGGGAATTGAACCCCGGCTACAAGACCCCCAGCCTTGCGTACTACCGTTATACGACGCCCCGGTAAAAAATTAATTTAAAAGCCCCAAAGCAACCATTCCTCAATCTAGTTCCTATTGGGAAACCGGTACGCTCCAAACTGTTAAGGCCAGCGGAGAATATCACTCATAGGGAACAAAACAATAATATCATTTTGTCCTTAAAGGGAAATCTGCCCGGTGAACCGCAATCCCGAAACTTTTCGGGAAATACGAGTTGCCAAAAGAACTGATTGTCGAACATAGAAAAAGGAAATCAAGTGCGCTCTGGGGCAAGGGTATTATAACATCAAAAAAACAAGAAATCAACAATGAACAAAAGCACAAAATCCCAAATCCAAAATCCAAAATAAATCACAATTCTCAATAAGCAATACCCAAGTCAATCTATGTTTTGGAATTTGTGATTTGAAATTTATTTTGAGCTTGGAACTTGGAATTTAATTATCAATCAACCTTTGTTTCCGCCGTTCAAATTCCTTTTTCTTTATACTTTCCCGCTTGTCAAATTTCTTTTTGCCCCGCCCCACTCCGATTTCTAGTTTGATCAGCCCGCCCTTCAAATAAACCTTCAAAGGCACAATCGTGATGCCCGGCTCGCGTGATTTGCCAAAAAGATATTTCAACTGTTTTTTATGCAAGAGCAATGACCGGTTTTGATATGGATCATAGTCTTTTTGGTATATTGCCGCTGGCTTGTAAGGAGCGACATGCGCCTTTATCAGAAAAGCACTACTCGTACCATCGAGACCAACGTATGATCCCTTAAGATTAATTTGTCCTTTTTTTATAGATTTTGCCTCTGGTCCAGACAACGCCAAGCCAGCCTCAAGCGTCTCGAGGATCTCATAATCAAAATATGCTTTTTTATTATCAGCAATAGACATACACCCTTTTATTATACCAAACTTTACTATATAATAAATTCAGAATTAAGTTTCAGCTATGACTATCAAAGATACCCTAAAAAAGCAAATTAATCAAGCTGTTTCCAAACAATATCGCCTAGTCGGCCTTGGTTTCAACGTTGATTATCCTCCCTCCGTTGAGCTCGGCGATTATTCCACCAACGTTGCGCTGATGCTTGGCCACCAATTTAAAAAGAATCCTCTTGATATTGCAGCAGGGCTGGCCAAAGAATTATCTACTCATAAAATGTGGCGGCTGGTTTCCGTTGCTCCGCCAGGCTTTATCAATTTTTATTTGGATAATCATTGGGCCGCCAGGCAGCTATCTGTTGTTGCCAGAGAGGGGACCAAATATGGCAGTAGTCGTCTTGGCCGGAACCAGACAGTAGTCATTGATTATTCCTCCCCAAATATTGCCAAAAAAATGCACGTCGGCCACCTACGCTCTACCGTCATTGGCGCCGCTATTTGTAATTTATATAAATTTCTCGGCTACAAAGTCATCAGCGACAACCATCTCGGTGATTGGGGCACGCAGTTTGGCAAGTTGATCTATGAATACAAGCAGATCTATGGCCACAAAATCAAGAAAAATATTACCGTCGAAGAGATGGAGTCTCTTTATTTGGGTTTTCACCAAAAAGCCAAAGAAAATCCTGTGTTAGAAGAGGAGGCCAGAAAGGAACTCAAAAAACTTCAGGACAAAGAAAGGTTCAATTATCAGCTCTGGCAGCTTTTTTATCAGGTGAGCCTCAAAGAATTTAGAAAAGTTTATAATTTGCTCGGAGTTAAATTTAATTATTGGCACGGCGAAAGCTTTTACCACCCCATGCTTGCCGCCATTGTTGATGAATTGTTGAGAAAGGGTGTCGCTCAAAAAAGTGAGGGGGCAATTATTATAAATTTGTCTGACCTTGGCCTGCCGCCCCTAATGATCCAAAAATCAGACAGTGCTTATCTCTATGGCACTTCGGATTTGGCTACTATCAAATATCGCCGCTCTCATTTTCACCCCGTCAAGAACATTTATGTTGTCGCCAACCAGCAAGCCCTTCATTTTGAACAGTTGTTCAAGGCGAGCTCCCTCGCTGGCTATCACGACAAAGAAGATATGGTACACGTAAAATTTGGCTTGATCCTCGGCGCCAACGGCAAAAAAATGTCTACCAGAGAAGGCGAAGTAGCCGACCTTATAAAGATGATCGAAGAGGGGATCTCTAAGGCGAGAAAAATTATTAAAGAAAAAAATAAAAAACTCTCCGGCCGGAAGTTGGATCAGATAGCCAAACAAATCGCTCTTGGTGCTATCAAATACAATGATCTTTCCCAAAACCGTCTAACAGACATTGTTTTTGATTGGAACAAAATGTTGAACTTTGAATCTGGCTCTGCTCCTTACTTGCAATATACTTATGTTCGCATACAAAGTATTTTCAAAAAAGCCCCGCGTTCAAAAAATAAAAAAATAGATTATAAAATACTTATTGAACTCTCGGAGACTCAGCTCATAAGAGATATTATAAAATTTCCCGAAGTCATAGAGTCTGCCGCTTTGGAGTATAAGCCAAATGTCGTTGCCCTTTATCTCACCGAACTTTCCGGAGACTTTCATTCTTTTTATGAAAAGATAGCAGTTCTCTCGGCCGATAAAAAATTACAGCAGGCCAGACTCGCCCTCCTTCGGGCGGTTTCTGTTGTTATGAAAAATGGGCTGGCCCTACTCGGCATAGAGGCGCCCGAACAGATGTAGCTATTATCAACACAAAAATAAAATGTTATTATAAAATCATGGCCAACAAAAATAATGAAATTCAAACTACTATTACCGAGGAGATACCTGACTGGAAGATAAGGCTTGCTTATTTTTATACCGAGCACAAGACCACCATAAAGCGCGCGTTGGTTTTTAGTGTCTTTTTTCTAGATCTGATTATCGTTTTTGTTTTCGGCTCTGCCTTTGTAAATTATCGTACCGGCCTTATCAGCGATGAAAAATATTTATCAGATTTGCCAAAAAATTTGGTCAACAATAATGTCGCCAGTCAGCTCTTGGCGCCCAGCCCTTTGATTTTTGGTACAACAAAGGCCCTAAGGAGCACCGACAGAACTGACAATCTTTTGCTGACAGTAAAAAATGAAAATACCGACTGGGCGGTAAAAAAATTAGTTTATACAATTGAACCAGCCACCCAAGACGCCAAAGTTCTTTCTACTTTTATTTTGCCCCAGAGTGAAAAAAATATTTTATATTTTAATGTGCCGTCTGGTAGCGGCGCCAGTATCAAGATCATCGAAACAGAGTGGGAGAGGATAAGAGATTTTAGTTTGGTCAGCTATAAAGACGCTGTCAAAGTAGAGTCATCGGAATTTATACCGAGTCAGTCGAGTGTGGTCTCTGGCCAAGTAAAGATAAAAATTTTCAACGATACACCCTTTAGTTTTTGGGAGGTCGGTCTGCCGGTAGTCCTTTATGATTCATCTGGCGAGCCAATTTCTGCAAACTATACAGTTATAAACAAACTCAAATCTTTGGAGGAAAGGGAAGTCTCTCTTGGCTGGTCCGATGATCTTTTCCGCACAGTTTTCCGGGCAGGCGTTTATCCGGAGATAAATCTTCTGGACAACAGTTCTCTCATGCGTCTCGATCCCGGCCCCGGCTCACCTCCCGGCCTAGAAATAAAAAAACAATAATTAAAACTAATATTTACAAGCTATCATAATAATTCTAGACTAAATTCAGTGGTCTAGAATTTTGTTTTTATGTCTTTTTTCGCATATTTTTCCTATATAAAAAAAATAGACTGGCTTCTTTTGTTGCCGGTTATTTTATTAATTGTGCTCGGTCTAGCCACCCTCTATACGACCAATCTAAATATTGAAAACCCGGACTGGTCATCACTCCAAAAGCAATTATTGTTTTTTATTTTGGGCCTGTTTATCCTTATCTTTTTCGGTTTTTTTGATTATCGGCGTCTGGGCAGCTACAGCTGGCCACTGTATATTTTTTCTGTTATTCTTTTGATCGTCGTCCTTTTGTGGGGTCGGACTATCCGGGGGACTACCGGCTGGTTTTCTTTTTTGGGCTTTAATTTTCAGCCGGTTGAGCTGGCCAAATTTTCTCTCGTCTTGGTCTTATCATTTTTTTACAGTCGTCGCCGGGGCCGGGAAAAAGAATCCCAGACCGTTTTTTCTCTCGCCATTATTACTGCCATACCCACTTTTCTCACGATGCTCCAGCCAGACCTCGGCTCAGCCGCCATGCTTTTGGGCATTGGGCTTTGCTATTTTATTTTTTTGAGCCTGCGCCCTAGACAGATAATTTTTATTATTTTGGGTATTTTAATTTTATTTTTTTTACTGTGGAATTTGTTTTTGGTAGATTATCAAAAACAAAGAATTCTGACCTTCATCGATCCTATGAGAGATCCTCTTGGACGTGGATACAATGTTCGTCAAGCCATCATCGCCATTGGCTCGGGTGGCCTTGCCGGCCGCGGTTTGGGACTCGGCACCCAGAGTCAACTCCGTTTTTTACCAGAGACTTCGACTGATTTTATTTTTTCCACCATTGCCGAATCGCTGGGTTTTATTGGGAGCACCTTGGTTATGTTCTTATTTTTTTGGTTTTTTTATCGACTAATTTTGCTTATTAAAAATTCACGTGATAACGTTAGTTCTTATTTGGTTTTTGGTTTTGGGGCAGCTTTTTTTATTCAAACACTTGTCAATATCGGTATGAATATTGGTATTGTACCTGTCACCGGGTTGCCCCTGCCCTTTGTTAGCTATGGCGGCTCCTTTCTGATCATCTCTATGGTGTCGGTAGGTATCATTGCCAATATTTCTTCTCGACAGAAAATAAACAGCTGAGGACATTTTCATGGTGTTCTAGTTGTTTGACATTGGCGCCCTTTTCTATTATACTGACCTTACTCTAAAACAAAATTATAAAAATATGTCCATTATTTTGAGCAAATTAAAAAAAGAAACCCTTATTTATTGTCCTTTGTGCAATAAGGATTATAGCCCACAAAATCTGCAGATTGTTGATCAGGCCGAGGAAACAGTACTCGCCCATAGCAACTGTCCTATTTGCGGGGGCTCCGTCCTTTCTCTGCTTTACAAGGATTTTTTGGGCCTTACCCTGCTTGGGTTGGCGACCGATATGAGCTATGAGGATGTTTCTCGTTTAAAAAAAGCCGAAGTGGTGGACAGCGACGAAGTACTCTCGCTTTATGAGCGTTTAGCCCATTAATTATTAAATAAGCAAAAGATATATGACCGCTATTTCCCTTCAAGCAGAAACCAGAGAAAAAGGTAAGAAAGATTTTTCTTCAAATGAGCAGAAAAAAATCCCTGCCGTGGTTTATGGCCCCAAAGTAGAAAACCAAAATATTTTTATCAACTATCGTGATTTTGAACGCGTCTTGAGAGACGCCGGCGAATCCACCCTAGTCGACCTCGCTATTGGTGGCAAGGATCCGGTCAAGGTTTTGATTCACGATATGCAAAAAGATCCCCTGAATGGGGAATGTATTCATGTGGATTTTTATGAACTCGACATGAGCAAAAAGACTCGCGTTGACGTGGAACTAAAATTTTTAGGCGCCGAAGAAGTTATGAAGTTGACCGGTGGGGAAATTTCTGAAAGTGTTGACCACCTCGAAGTGGAATGCTTACCCAAAGACCTAGTCAAGGAAATAGACATTGATTTGTCCACTCTCAAGAGCATTGGTGATGTTATTTACGCCAAAGACATAAAGTTGCCAGCCGGGCTGGAATTAATTTCTGATCCCGAGTTGCCAGTCGCCAGCCTCCAGGCCATTGTTGAAGAAAAAATAGAAGAAACTGCTCCGGCCGCCGAGGGTGAGGCTCCGGCGCCAATGACCGAAAGGGAAGCCAAGGCTGCCGAAGCCACTGAGAGTGAAGAGGGAACAGAATCCTAGTCCTAATTTTCTCTAAAATGATTAACAATCTTTTTATTAGAAATATTTTTAAATACCAGCTAATTATCTTAGTTGGTATTTTTGTTGTTTTGTTTGGGCTTTTATTTTATCATCTGATTTTTTGTTTGTCTTTTCGGCCGGCTGATTATTCTTCACCTGCCAATACTATAGCCGACCAAGATAAAATTCCAGCTGGTCAAAAAATTATCAATGGTTTGCCGGCCCCACTCGGAGAGGAAAATGTCTGGCCAGTAGCGGTCTCTATCGACAATCATCCTGATGCCCGGCCGCTTTATGGCTTGTCCAAAGCAGATATTGTTTATGAGTTTTTGGTCGAAGGCGGGGCCACTCGTTTTCTGGCTTTTTATACCCCGACTAGTACCATGGCAAATAAAATCGAAAAAATCGGGCCAGTCCGTTCTGTCCGTCCTTATTTTCTCCCTATTGCCAAAGAGTATGAGGCCCTTTTGGCTCACTCTGGCGGTTCAGTCGATGCATTAAAAGATATTGAGAAGTTAGAAGTCTATAACCTAGAAGAGATCGCCTGGTGGGGGCCTGATTATTTTTGGCGCGTTTATTCGAGGACCTCTCCGCACAATCTTTTTACATCATCGGACAAATTGGCCACAGCCATCATAGACTGGAAGCTAGGAGGCAAAATTCCCGTTTATACCGGCTGGCGTTTTTTTTCTGAATTGGAGCGTAATTTGGAGAAAGATAGGGTAGAAAAAATTGCTTTTGATTTTTCTGGCAATACCAATTACCGCGTAGAATATGTTTACAGTACTTCTACGAAGAGCTACCTACGCTCTACTGGCGGCTCCAAAGATATTGATGCTCTGAGCAAAAAACAAGTCTCTCCCGAAAATATTCTAATTCAATTTATCCCGGCGGAAAAAACCCTCGATGCCATCGGTCGCCTGTCACTTGATCTCCTTGGCGATGGTGAAGTCTGGCTTTTTCGTGATGGCGTGAAAATATTGGGCCAATGGCAAAAAACATCTCCAGAATCGCGTACCCAATTTTTTGATGCCAATGGCAATTACCTGCCACTGAAGCCCGGCCAGATCTGGATAGAGATCATTCCCGGTGCGCGAGAGATAGAGCTTGATTGATTCAATAAATACAGAACAAACCGCCAGCCGGGTCAATCCCGCTGGCTTTTTTATTCATTCATTTTTTGAGTTTTGTTAATTGCGTTTTGTATTTTGTTCAAATATTTCCTCCATGTACCCACTTGAGCCCAGCCCGCTTCCCGATTTCTATCGCTTCCATAATTTTGTTTTTGGGCGTCGGTGGCAAATTAGTTATTTTATGTGTCGGATAAAAAGCGCTCACATGCCACGGTGTGTCTAGCCCTAGTTTTTCAAAAATAAATTTAGCGATTTTTGTCAACTCTTTAGCCGAATCATTTTTGGTTGGGATTATGAGAGTGGTTACTTCTAGGTGGATGCCTAGTTTTTTTATTTTTACCAAATTATCTAGGACCGGTTGCAGTCGCGCCCCGCAAGTTTCCTGGTAAAATTTGTCGGAAAATGATTTCAGATCCACGTTAATCGCATCGAGATATGGCGCGATTAGCTCCAGCGTTTTCTCCGACATAAAGCCATTACTCACCCAGATATTTTTTAGATTCTTTTTCTTGGCCAGCTTCATGGTCTCAAGTGCGTATTCGAGAAAAACAGTTGGCTCATTGTAAGTATAGGAAATAGAAGGCAATTTGTTTTTTAGTGCTGTAGCCACGATTTTCTCCGGTGTTATTTCCTCAATTCTTTCCTTTTGATAAATTTGCAGTTCCTCATCATCTTCTGCCACTTGGCTGATAAAAAAATTCTGGCAATGCAAGCAATAAAAATTACAGCCAAGTGTTCCAAATGACAGAGTGTGGGTACCCGGCAAAAAATGATACAGCGGTTTTTTCTCAACTGGGTCAATAGACAGGCCAGTTGATTTTCCATAATTCAACACAAAGATTTTGCCGCCCTGATTTTCCCGCACCCGGCACTTGCCCTTCTCTCCCGGCTTTAAAACGCAAAAATGGCAGCAGGTCTCGCACTGGGTTATGTTATTTTTGAGTTTTTTGTAGAGCATGGATTCTTTCATAATTTTTTAGTAATTTATCCCGAGCCCCGATGAATATCGGGACGAGGGATCCCGTTTAGATAGCCACTTACTATAATTAATATAATATTCATTTTAGCACGGGATCCTTCCCCCGCCCATGGCGGGGTCAGGATAAATTTGATGGAATTTAAAAAGCCACCATTGCGGTGGCTTTCATCTTTTTACTTTGCTTTTTTCTTCAAAGTCTTCAAACATCTAGTACAGACTTTCTTTTTCACCCCATCAATAATTTTGCTTTGGAGATTTATATATTTGCGTGTCAGGGTTTTATTTTGAGCGTGGGAACTTTGGACAAATTTTTGCGGACCACGGCCGCACAAATCACAGATTCGAGACATATAAAAGTTTGATTAATTATTGGAATTATAATACCATAAAGATATTATAAGTCAAGCTTTTATATGGATTTTACACATCTTATTTTTTATTTCCTCATTATTATCCCTTCGGCTATCATCCACGAATATTCTCATGGTTGGATGGCTGATCGCTTGGGCGACCCAACCGCCAAATATGCTGGCCGCCTGACCCTTGACCCGCGAGCTCACATTGATATTTATGGCACTCTTCTTTTGCCCCTATTTTTACTCTTGGCCTCTGGCGGCAGTTTTATGTTTGCCTATGCCAAGCCCGTGCCTTACAATCCTTACAATCTAAAAAATAAAAAATGGGGGCCGGCCTTGGTCGGCTTGGCTGGTCCGCTGTCCAATCTCATTGTCGCTATTTTCTTCGGTGCGCTCTTCAGACTCCTACCAATCAGCACGTTCTCCTCACTGCTCGGCTTGATCGCTTTTGCCAATATCATTCTATTGGTTTTCAATTTGGTGCCCATTCCTCCCTTAGATGGTTCCAAGGTTTTATTTGCTATCCTGCCAGATTCTTGGGGTAATTTTAAAATTGTATTAGAAAGATATGGTATAATTTTTCTTCTAATTTTTGTTTTTTATTTTTCTGGGGTCATCAACCCGATTGTTAATTGGATATTCCGACTTGTGGTCGGAGTATAAATTTTATGTCTCAAATCACCGCTCATTCAATCTCGGAAACCCAAAAGTTGGCTGTTAATTTTATTCATAAAATTACAGGTCCAGCGGTTTTGGGTTTGGTTGGCGCTCTCGGCTCTGGCAAGACGCATTTCACCAAAGGTCTGGCCCAAGGTCTGAAAATCAAAAAACACATCACCAGCCCGACTTTTGTTTTACTCAAGATTTATCCCGCTCCCCAAAACAAAAAAGGGATCAAAAACTTGATCCACGTTGATTGCTACCGCCTTGGCCACGAAGAAGAATTATTGGCGCTTGGTTGGGAAGAAATATTAAGAAAGAATGATAGCTTGATCGTCGTCGAGTGGGCGGACAAGATAAAAAGTATTATGCCCCAAAATACTATTTGGTTCAATTTCCGTCAGGGTAGGGGAGAGGAAGAGCGAATTATAAGCACCAAACCCCAAATTCAAAATCCAAAATAAACCTTAAAAACCATAAACCCCCCTTAGTGTTTATTTGACATTTTTGTAACCATGTGTGATGATAAATAAAATGTAAAATATAGTATAAACACATATATATGAAAAACAACAACAAATTAAAAGTTGGTGTTATCGGGCTGGGTCATCAATCTTTAGAAGACCACATCCCAGCAATAAAAGCATCATTAGATGTTAATCTAGTTGCTGTTGTTGAGATTGATAAAAACAGACTGCAGTCTTTTCTTAAAGACAATCCTGCCGTCAGGGGCTATAAGAGTTTAGATAATTTTTTAAAAAAGGAGAAAGTCGATTTTATAATTTTGGCTGTTCCTCACTATCTGCATGATGAAATGACGAAAAAAATAATAAAAAATAAAATACATATTTTAAAAGAAAAACCATTTTCTACAAACCTAAAAGAGGCAAAAGAAATAATTAAAATGGCCAATAAATATAATGTTAAAGTTAGCACTACCCTACAAAGAAGATTTAACCCAATTTATTCAACCTTTTTCCAATTAGCTGACAAAATTGGGAAACCATTCTATATTGAAATAAAATATACTTTTTTTACTGATAAACCAGGGGAAGGATGGCGGGGAAAAAATAAATTAGCTGGTGGTGGATGTCTTTTAGACATGGGTTATCACATGGTTGATCTTTTAATGTGGTATTTTGGACTAGCGGACAAAGTAATGGCTGAGACCTCCTGTACTGGCAATGATTTTCAGCAATATGACGCAGAAGACACAGCCCAAGTTCTATTTAAATGGGAATCTAAAAGTTTGTGGGGCTCGTTATTGGTCTCCAGGGTAATTCCACCCAAACAAGAATTTTTGAATTTATATGGAACCAGAGGATGCATACACTTAGAGCGTGGCAAGATTGAGCGTTATTCTTCTAACGGCGAACTGTGTGAATCTTTAAAAAGAGAAAATAGTTGGCCCTCAGCTGCTCAAGACCAGTTAGATTACTTTATCAAGGTGATCAGAGGAGAAAAAGAAAATATTAATAGCCCAGAATCTCATCTTTGTCACTTAGCCTTTATTGAGGCCGCCTATAAATCAAAAATATTAAATAAATATATTAATCCAAAAGAGTTTTTTTAATTTGTTAATCATAAATATATGACCACGGAAAAATTAGCTATATTAGGCGGAGCCAAGACAATAAACAAAAAAGCCCCACACTACTCATGGCCCATAATTACTAAAACCATTAAAGACTCTGTCGTAAAGCAGTTGAGCGAGAGCATATCTATTTATAATAAATCTGGGATTATTGAAAAGTTCGAAAATTATTTTGCGAATTATCATGATGTAAAGCATGCTGTTTTATGTAATTCTGGGACCACCGCAATTTACTCTATGTTTATTGCAGCTAGATTTAAAGAAGGAGATGAGATAATTTGTCCGGCATATACATTTTTTGCTTCTGTCACCCCACTTCTTTTTACCGGGGCAAAACCAGTTTTATGTGATTGTGATGATAATGGCAATATAGATCCAGCCGAGATTTTAAAAAAGATAACCCCCAAAACCAAGGGCGTCGTTGTTACTCACATGTGGGGTGTTCCCTGCCAGATGGATAAAATTGTTAGTCTGTGTAGAAAAAATAACCTGTTACTCTTAGAAGACTGTTCCCATGCTCACGGCGCCAAATTTAAAGGAAAAAAAGTTGGGTCATTCGGAGACTTATCAGCGTGGAGTTTGCAGGGCCCCAAAATTATAAGCGGTGGAGAAGGTGGCATTGTTACTACAAATAATAAAGAGTTCTATTATAGGATTCTTCTGCTAGGGCATTATAACAAAAGATGTAAAGATGAAATTAATAAAGAACACAATTTATATAAATACTCAACTACAGGTATGGGTTTAAAATTTAGAAGCCACCCAGTAGCTGTTCGTATAGCTTATAGCATGTTGAGTAATCTAGACACAATTCTGAGAGTTAAAAGAATGTTTGCTAAAAAAATAATAAAAGAATTTAAAAAAATACCATATTTTGCATTACCGCCAGCTTTTTCGGACCCCGCATATGAACCAGCTTGGTATGGTTTGGTTTTTCAATACAAAGGTTATAATTATAAGTATCCATCAATTGATAATTTTTTTAGAGCGATACAAGCAGAGGGCTTATTGGAGGTTGATCGACCCGGTTCAACCTCGCCCCTTAATTTATTACCACTTTTCCAGAACCCCACTGAATTATTCCCCATATATAAAAAAAATTATTTTTCTTATAAACCCGGAGATTTCCCCAAAGCAGAGAAATTCTATAAATATGCTATCAAATTGCCAGTCTGGGCATTGAAGAAGGAACACAAAATGGTGGATTATTATATAAAAGGTTTTAAAAAAGTGTGTAATAATCTTGATAAAATAATTTGAGTATGTTAAACAATGTTATTTCGCAAGTAGTCTTGGGCGCTGTTATATTTAGTGGGAATAAAGTCCTAATAGTTCAACGCAATAAAGATGAAAATATTTTTCCAAACATGTGGGAATTGCCCAGTGGAAAAAAAGAATTGCTTGAAGGGTGTATAACATCTTTACTTAGAGAAATAAAGGAAGAAACAGGATTAAGGGTTAAAGTTATTAATATTCTTTCCGTTTTCAATTATCAAATTAAAAAAGAAAAGATTATAAAAGACTGTACGCAAATTAATTTTTTGGTGAGAGCAGTTGGCCATAAAGTTGTTATCAGCAAAGAACATCAGGATTATGCTTGGATATCAAAGAATCATATTAGAAGATATAATTTATCCAAAGAAACAAAAAAAGTCATTAGGCAAGGTTTTAAATTAATATATAAAAAATAAAATATAATTTAACAAATTAAAATAAACAAAAAGGAGAATTGGCCATGAAGCATTATATGCTGGAAAAAACATGGGAATTGTTGATGGAAGAGGCTGAGGGGCTGCGCAAAAAATTAACAAAAGAAATATCCGCAGACATCGGTGTGGGTTATGAAACTGGTGGCGGTTGGCACGACAACGCTCTTTTTGAGAGCGCTTTAGTAGATCAAGCAGTTGCGGCTTCCAAGCTCGCAGAGGTCAGTAGATTAATGCAATATCCCGTTTTTATTGATAATTTAGAAATACCAGGCAATATGGTTACTATCGGAGTAGAGGTCCATCTGGAATTCGACGGCGAGGAAGCAATTTCTTATCAAGTTTTGGGGGCAGCTGATGCTAGATATAATGATTCTGTTATTTCATCCACATCCCCGCTAGCCAAAGTTATCATGCAACACAAGGTCGGCGATATTGTCATGGGCCCAGGTGGCAAGACAATAAAAATTGTGGGGATTAAAAAAATAATATAAATTTTCTTAACTTTAAATTGAGGCGCTATGATTTTAATACAATAGCGTCTTTTTTATTAAAATTTATTTAGATCTAACCCCGGGCCAATGCCGCCCCCCACACTTCTTTGGCTCCGGCCTCTTTCAATATCTTGGCACACTCATTCATCGTTGTCCCTGTTGTGATAATATCATCTATCAAAAGCACAGTTTTATCTTTGAGCCCCTTTTCCAATTCATCACTCATCCCAAAAACTCCTTGTAAGTTTTTCTCCCGCTCTTCTTTTTTGAGTTTGGCCTGCGGTTTGGTATATTTGTTGCGCCGCATCAGTAGTGGCATTATCGGCCAGCCAAATTCTCTGCCAATTCTTTCTGCCAAAAGTTCCGCCTGATTAAAACCTCGCCAATTGAGTCTTCTTCTGTGTAAAGGTATCGGCGCCAAAATTATATTCTTACTCTTTAATAATTGGACCATTTGCGGCTCACCTGCCCAGATAGCCTGTCTAGGCGGGGTTATTTTTTTTATCAAAATTTGTGCCAGAGGCTCGGCCAATCCTTTTACAAAACTATACTTATATTTATGAATCGCCTCTTGTAATAATTTGTCCTCCCACTCCGCCGCCACAATCACCCCGTCCAAAGCTGTTTTTTCTTGGCACGAACGATGCGTCTGCCCGAACACCGTCGGCTCCTTGCACACTACGCATTGATCAATTGTTTTCAATTTTATTTTCGCCTGGCAGAGTGGACACAGCCACTCGTTTTCTCGGCCGCAACCTAGACATTCGATTGGAAACAAAACATCCAAAAAACGCCCGGTCAATTTTTCCAAGGCGTTTTTTATCACTGGCCAATTCATATTAAGCCAAAACAATTAAAATCGCTCCAATGGCCATCATGGCCGCCCCGATGCCAATTTTCAGACTTATCTTTTCTCCGAGTATCAAAGCCGCCAAAATTATCGCAAACACTACACTTAACCGATCCAGGGGCGCCACTTGAGATACCTTTCCGAGCTTCAAAGCAAAAAAATAAAATAGCCACGAAAGAGCCCCAGCTATTCCTGACAAGACTATATAATAGAGAGCTTTTTTATTGGCTATTATATCATCAATATGGCCTATTTTTCCTTGGATCAAAATTACCACCAATAAAAATATAGCCATGACAATCGCTCTCATCGTTGTCGCCGTCGCTGTATCAATGCCGTGCAAACCCATCTTGCCAAAGATGGCGACCAGCGCTGCAAATACAGCGGCCAAAAGTCCAAAGATGATCCACATAAATTTAGGTTAATTTTATTTTATTATTTTGGACGGTTATTTGGATAGTCTTATTTTTTATTTTCTCACCACCAATAATTTTGTCCGCCAAGGGCTCCTCTATTTCTTTTTGGAGGGTCTCTCTCACCGCCCTAGCCCCAGTCTCTCTTTTTTCACACTCTTTGAGTAGTTTGTCTACCACTGGTTTTCCCCAGCCAATTTTCAGTTTTTTATTTGCCAGTTTTTCATTTATTGCTTGCATTTCCAGCTCAATTATTTTTGCTAGTTCTTTTTTGCCCAAATTTTCAAATATCAAAATCTGGTCTATTCGGTTCAAAAATTCCGGCCGCAAAAATTCCTCCAAAGCTTCTTTAAAATTATCCCTTTCGGCCATTCTCTCCTCATCCCCAAAACCCAGTCTTTTCTGTTCACTTCTTTTTTTGAGCCCTATATTGGTCGTCATTATAATTATAGTATTCCTAAAATTTATCACCCGACCCTTGCTGTCTGTTATTTGCCCGTCTTCGAGGATTGATAGCCAGAGGTTAAAAATATCCGGATGGGCCTTTTCTATCTCATCGAGCAAGACCACCGAATAGGGGTTTCTTTTGATTTTTTCGGTCAAAACACCACCCTCATCATAGCCCACATAGCCAGCCGGTGCCCCGATGATTTTTGAAGCATTAAATTTTTCTCCATATTCAGACATGTCCAACCTGATGAGTCCGTCTCCCCTAGGATTCAGGGTTTCTGCCAATACCTTGGCGGTATAGGTTTTACCAACACCCGAGGCCCCGGCAAAGACAAAAGAACCCAAAGGTCTTTTGTCGCCAGCGAGCCCCACGGCCGAGCGCTTTATTACGCCGGCTATTTTTTTTATTACTTTTTCTTGACCGATGATCTTGGCCTTGAGCTTGTCTTCTAGCGAGGCGATTTCCCCCGCCATTTTTTTCTTATCAGAAATATTGATCTTGGTTGCCTCAGCCATGAGTTCTCGGATATCGTCTCCTTTTATTATATTGCCAGCCAGAGATTTGGGGTTACTCTTCATTTTATTGTTCATCTCTTCTGTCTCGAGCTGATAAATTTTATTCACCAACTCAAACTCTTCCCCTTTGATTTTTATTGCCTCTTTGTACTTTTCTTCTTTGACCAAATTATCCTTTTCTTTGCCGAGTCGTTGCAGCTCTTTTTTGAGCAGACTGATCTTTTGCCGGTTACCTCGACTCGGCCGCTCGACTCTTTTTTTACTGGCCGCTTCATCGATCAGGTCAATCGCCTTATCTGGCAAAAATTGGTTTGGCAAATATCGCTCTGACAGGCGGACCGCTTCCTCTATGGCTTCATCGCTGATTTTCAGGAGGTGATGTTTTTCATAGGCCGGCCGGATGCCTTTGATTATTTCTATAGCTTCCTCTGCTGTCGGTTCACCGACCATTACTTTTTGCAGCCTTCTCCCCAAGGCGCTGTCTGGCTCAATATGCTTTTTGTAGTCTTCAAAAGTTGTTGCTCCTATACAGTGGATTTCCCCGCGGGCTAGAGCAGGTTTCAAAATATTGGCGGCGTCCATTGTACCCGAGCTCGAGCCCGCGCCGACGATATTGTGTATTTCATCAATGAATAAAATAATATTGGGATCAGATTTGGCCTCATCAACGATCTGTTTCACGCGCGCTTCAAATTCTCCCCGGTAACTGGTGCCAGCTACCAAGAGGGGCATATCGAGGGAGTATATTTTTTTATCAACCAAAACATCAGGCACTTGCCCGAGCATTATTTTTTTGGCCAGCCCTTCCACGATAGCGGTTTTACCCACGCCCGGCTCGCCCAAGAGAATCGGATTATTTTTGTTACGCCGTGACAAAATTTGGACCACTCTTTTTATCTCTGCTTCCCGGCCGATCACCGGATTGATATTCTTCTGTGCTACTGGGATAGTCAGGTCTGTACCAAAAAAATCCAAAATGGTCTCGCGTTTCTTTTTATTATTTTTTTCTTCCTGACGCAGTTTTTCCTTGAGGTTATTGACTGCCTCGGCGATCTCGCCAAATTTGGCCGTAGAGCCAAGCACCGATTCCAGGCTTTTGAGCAAATTTTTATTATTTACTTTGTATTTGTCCAGTATTTTATTTACCTCTTCGTTGTTTGCTTTTATCAGACTATATAAAAGATGTTCTGTGCCAATATAGTTGTGCTGGTATTTGGCGGCCACGGCGGCCGAGTCCACTACTATTTTTTTTGCTACTTTGCTTAGCCCCACCTCCTCTTTCGCCGAGAGAATTTTTTCCCATTCCTCTGTCTTTGCTTCTCCTGCGTCAGTCTCGAGCCCCGCCCTGACCCCGGCCTTATTCAAGGTCTCGCCGCCGAGTGAGCCCTTCTCGGCGATCAGCCCCCAAAATATTTCTTCCACGCCGATTTCTTTTTTCTTATTGGCAACAGACAGGCCAAAAGCCCGGACAATAGTCTTTTTGTAATGATTGGTAAATTTGTTTAAAATATTTTCTGTCATATTTTGATGTGTTCCTATTCTAACACAATTAAAGCACCTTTTCAATTCAGGATAGGGGAGTGTTTTCTCTTTTGACTTTTGTCAAAATTTATGCTACAATATAATTATATCACAAATGCTAATATTGGCGTTTGTCTAAAAGGCCATTAAAGGCCAAAAAATAAAAATAAAAACTAAAATATAAAGATATGCCTAGTCTTTACAAAAACAGGAAACTGTTTGTCGCTATTTTTCTATTGTCAGTGGTACTACTTGGTGCCGCTTTTTTAATTCCTGAAAAAAAGCAGGGGATGGTGCTAGGAGAGACTACAGCTGACCCTACCATCTCTGCTCTCACTATTAGCAATATCACCGCCACATCGGCCAAAATCACCTGGACCACGAGTGACCCGATGACCACCGTTCTTACCTATTATGTTGCTGGCACTAATAATATAAAAATTGCTTATGGTGCCGGTGCTTCTTTTAGTAATACTCATGAGGTTAATTTGACTGGACTTGCACCAAACACCAGCTACCATCTTTTTGCCGAATCAGAAGATTCTGACGAGTATTATACCCTGAATGCCTATGGTGATTTTAAAACGTTAACAAGCGCCCCCGCCGCCAGCGATGCTTTGGCCTTTACCAAAGAACCGTCCGTCGTCGTTACTAGTTCCTCAGCTACGCTTACTTGGACTACCAACATGGAGGCTACCCACTTGGTAAAATACAAGACCAACTCAGAAACCACTTACCGCCAGGCCTATCTTTCTGGTCAGTCCTCTACCCACACTATTTCTATCACCTCCCTCACTCCCAATACCATCTATAATTATATTGTTGAATCAGAAGAGCAAGGTGATCGTGGTTTTATTTCCAAGAGTGGGTCATTTACCACCTCAGCTGGTTCGCTCACTCCTACGATCTCCGAGCCCAAAGTTGCCAACCTCAGTGCTACCTCAGCCAAGATTTATTGGACCAGCAACGTACCCATGAGTACTGAGATAAGGTATGCCAAGGATGGCACCACCAGCTATACCTATGATTCCATCGATTGGGAAGATGAGAGGGAGTGGGGCGTTGATCACGAAATAACGTTAAGCGGTCTCTTACCTGGCACTAAATATAATTTTTACGCCGGTGGCGAGGATGGTCGCACCTCTATTGAAAAAGTGGGATCCTTCCAGACTTTATCTGCCTCTCCTAGTTTTTCCAGTCTGGTTGTTCAAAGTATCACTACCACCATCAGCACGCCAACAGCCAATCAATTGGTCCCACTTACTATTGGTGTAAAAAATAATGATAATATCAATGCTCTTACCAACGTGCCCATCGAGATAAAAGTCAATGGCTTGGCCATTTGCAGCGGCACTGTTATGCCTCGGATCTCTCCCAGCGCAACTGGTTATGCTGCTTGCAACTGGACTCCGACAGCTAGTGGTTCTCATACCATTACCGCTTCTATCTCTGTTGGGGGCTCGGTTATTTCCACAAAGAATGTGACTTTTACCGTGGTTGGTAGTTCTGCTTACGTCACCCTGACCACTAGCCCCTCTACTGTGGCCGTAGGCCAGAAAGTCATTTTGACTGGCAAGATTACTGGGGAACACACTTTTCAGATAGCTCAGTTCAAAGAATTATATAATGATCCGACCCCAGATAAGGTTATTTGTGATACGACTACCAAAAATAGCACCGGTTTATACACATGCGAGTGGACACCCAAAACAGCCGGCGACTACCAATTAGCCTTTAGAGTAAACTATGATGATGCCTTAACTGCTACAGCCAACTACGCCGTAACCGCCGCCAGTGTTACTCCCACCTACGCTTGGGTCGAAGGTGCGTGGGGATCTTGTAATGCCAATGGCACCCAATCAAGAACTGTTGTCTGTAGAAAAACAGAAGGTACTTCAGTTACCGATGTTGAGGAAAGATATTGTGCCAATGCCGGTGCCAAACCAGCTACGACTCAGGTCTGCAGTAAATTATCTATTTTAAGTATCACCACCACCAAGACCAGTATTCTCCCCAATGAGGTTATTCCCCTAAGTATTGCCATTAAGAATAGCGATCAGATAAACCCTTATACTAATATTTTATTGGAATTAAAAAGTGGGTCAGCCGTTATTTGCAACCCAACCATTTCAAGGGTCTCTGCCGGCGTCACTGGCTATCAAACTTGCAACTGGACTCCGACAGCTAGTGGTTCTCATACCATTACCGCTTCTATCTCTGTTGGAGGCTCGGTTATTTCCACAAAGAATGTGAATTTTACCGTGGTTAACTCCACCACTAGTTATGTTACTTTGGGAGTTAGCCCCACCACCGTGGCGGTCGGCCAGACTGTTGTTCTAGGCGGTAATATTATTGGCGACCACACCTTCACTATTGCTCAATTCAAAGTCCTAAAAGACGGCAATGATACTATTTTGTGCGAAACCAGAAATAAATCCAGCAACAATTCTTACGCTTGTAGCTGGACTCCAACAACCGCCGGTACTCATCAGTTAGTTTTTCGGGTTAATTATAGTGATCAATTGACTGCCACGACGAACTACACTGTGACCGCCGCCAGCGTTACTACCACCTACGCCTGGGCCGAAGGTGCGTGGGGTCCTTGCAATAATGGCACTCAGGTCAGAACCGTATCTTGTAAAAAAACAGAAGGCACGACTGTCACCACGGTCATTGATAACTATTGTGTCAATGCCGGTGCCAAACCAAACACGACGCAAGGTTGTACTTTGGGCGCGACGGCTGTCACACTTTCTGCCACTCCTACGACCGCGGCCATCGACACAAAAGTCGTCCTGACTGGGACCATAACTGGTACTCATGATTTCTATTGGGCTGAATTTAAAGATAACAAAAAATATCCGATACCAGATGATGTTCTTTGCAGCGTAAAAGAAAACGATGCTGATATCTATACCTGTGAGTGGATACCCAAAACCGCCGGCAGTCACGAACTGGTTTTTAGGGTGAATTCGGATCCTGATCTGACAGCGACTCTTTTCTTTACCGTCACCGGTTCAAACTTAGCTACTTACTCCTGGTACTCCGGTGCCCCTCTTGGTGCCTGTACCGGAGGTAGTCAGACCGTTACTGTCTACTGCAAAGATTCTAATGGTGCTAGGGCTGATGACTCCAAATGTATTGTTGCCAATGCCGGTGCCAAACCAGCTACGACACAAAGTTGCAGTAATATTACTTTTGCCTGGGGTGAACCTAGCGCCTGGGGTGTTTGCACTGATGGTAATCAAACAAGAACTGTCGTCTGTAAAAAAATAGAAGGTACGACTGTCACCGACGTTAATGATAGTTTCTGCCCTCCTGCTACCAAGCCAGTCACATCGCAGTCTTGTATATCTGATGAACCCGACCTTACCTTTACCGCCTTTTCCGTCAGCTTGAACAATGGTGGTGTTAGCGGCACAAAAACCAGAACTGTAAGATGCCTAGATAGTAATGGCGATGTTATTGCTGATGCTTTGTGTCTTGGCCCTAAGCCAAAAGAAGTAGACAGTTGTCAAAATAATTCTCTATCCTTTGAGCTATTTGAGTTTTTTATTTATTCTGAAGATGGGGAGGAACTGCTGGTTTTTAGAGGTGTCTTACCTTCTATAATAGATGAAAGGATGGACATGTTTTTCTTTATCGATGACCATAAAAGTGAATGGCTGTCGACTATTGATAGGACCCTTTTTTTTGAATCTACTACTGAAGGAGTAAGGTCATTTTTTGCTGATGGTTTTGATCCATTTACTAATGGTGACCATGTTTTTAAGGTAAGAGTCTGTAGTCAAAACAACCCCACTTTTTGTTTTGAAGAAGAAAGATTTTATAATATTGGAGGAGAAAAATCAGGAAACTCTTGGGAAACGTCGTTTTGGCAAACGCAAGCTTGTTCCGCCGGTACTGGCGCTAGCTCTCTGACTTTGGTTCCAGCTATCCAAAATATTGGCACCGTCGCCGTTTCTACGCCTTTCAATATCAAAGTAGAAGTCAGCATAAATGATGACCCCATCGCCGGCTCCGAGGAAACGTTCACAGTTACTGATGGTTTTGCTCCGGGCTTTGGCAATTATTTGACCCACATTTATAATAAATATATTTTTGATGATCCGGGCAACTATGTTATTAAGCTCACTATGTTAGATGTTGCCGGTGAAACCAATACTGCCAACAACAGCATCACTAGTAATTTGGCCGTTTCTCCTGATAATAATATTGTTATCTCCAATTTGCGGGTTTCCGATATCACCAGCACTTCGGCTACTGTCAATTTCAGCACCAACATCGCTACCAAAGGCGCGGTTTGGTATGGTACCACTGATACGATTCAGGGTCGCAATTTTAGAGCCTATGATGGTGGTAGCCATGAGGCATATCAAACAATTACACCGAGCATGATTCACCAGATTCGACTTGCCAACTTGGCCCCCGATACCACTTATTATTATCGTGGCGACGCCCTTGTCATCGCCGATCAGGTCGCGGAAACCGCTTCATATAGTTTCAAAACAAAGGCATTGGAGACTTATTCTTGGGTTAATGTCGGTTGGTCAGATTGTGTTGATGGAAAACAAGAGTTAATGGTTGAGTGCCGCAATCAATCTGGTTCCAAAGTATCTGACAGCCAGTGCACTGGCACAAAGCCATCTGACAGTCGCGATTGTGAAATTTCTGATAATGCGACAGGCGAACGGCTCGCCGGCCGCTTACTTCTAGCGGCTGAAGACCATGGTCGCGTCTATTATATTTACCCGGAAGATTATAAAAAATATGAAGTAACCTTTGGTAATGTCATGAAACTTTTTCAGGATTTATCTTTGGGTATTAGTAATAGTGATCTAAACAAAATTCTCATCAACCCCAATGCCGTGAGTGTGGACAAAGACAGTGACGGTGATGGCTATAATGACAAATCAGAAGTGACCAATGGCTACAATCCATATCTAGCTTCTGACCCAGCCCATCGTGGCAATGACAAGGTTCAAGTTGATACTGTCTTGAGCAACCGTTTAATCGGCAGGTTATTGCTCCAAGTCGAGGATCGTGGTCGTATCTGGTATGTGGATCAAGAGGCCAAACGTTGGGAAGTCACCTGGGAAAATGTCATGAATTTATTCACATCTCTTTCATTAGGTACTAATAATGATGATCTAGCAAGGATACAAAGTGGCAACTAACATTAGATTTTTCAAACACCGTTCCTATCAGGAACGGTGTTTGCATTTTATGAAAAATCATCGAGGCTAAATAAATATTGCGCGAGTATATCTTTGGCCAGCTTCTATGTTAGAACTGCATTATTTTTTTATAGCTAGGCATTGAACTTGGGTAATAGGCATTTGACTTTTTTAGGAGATTATGCTATACTTCAATTAGGTAATAAAGAACTTAAAGGCTCTTTTTAATTATGGTCTTAAAGCAAGAATTTTATATTATTAAATATTCTGTTAGCTCTCATTCACCCTGAAGCCGTATTTTTGTACGGTTTTTTTATTTATAAACTAATTTTTGTAATAATATGTACCGCGGAAAAACAAAGTCAAAATTTCAAAAAATAGCCGCCCTGGTTATTCTAGCCACTCTCTTTACGCCGTTTTTTAGTCTAGAAGCAGAGGCCGCCACCCTCGATCTTACCCCCCGCATTTCTTATTGGGCGGGTAAAGTCAACCAGCACACCGAAGACGGAGTCTGGAAAACAGATCCCGATGGTGCTTCTGGCGCCAACATTGCCATGTTGACCTATTGCAAAAAATGGTATCCCAATACCGTCAGCGTTGAGTATTATGGGGAAACATCAGAACCAGTCTGGAGAGCTGCTGGCAACACTGGCAGCTATACTTCCACCAAACCTGTTTATAAATGTGTTCAACCAGTTAGCGCCCCAGATCTCACTTTCTCTGGCTTTGGCCTTAACGGCCCAGACGCCAATAACAACAATACAGTTTTGCTCGTTCCTTCTTTCCAAAATGTTGGTACAGCGCTAGCCCCAACTGGCTTTTCTATCAAAGTAGAAATCAATAAGAATGGTATCATAGTCGCCAATGGCACAGAAACAATCACCCTCAACGAAGCCATGCATATTGGCTACGGCACCTTTACCACCTATCGCACCAATTATAGCTTTGTTGATCCCGGTACCTATACTATCAAGCTCACTTTACAAAATGTTGCCGGAGAAATAAATATCTCTAACAATACCACCAGCAAAGAATTAACAGTAACAACTCAGATTGGTTGTGACAACGATGGTGTTTGCGAAAGCGGTGAGACAACGGCCAATTGCCCGTCTGATTGTCCGGCAGCTCCTCAAGCTACATATTCTTGGTACGCCAGCTCTTGGACTACCTGCCTTAATAGCACTCAGGCTAGAACAGTCTATTGTAAGTCTTCCACCGGCGCCCAAGTCATTGATAGCTACTGTGCCAATGCTGGGACCAAACCGGTCGCTAACCAGAGTTGTCTTAGCAGCGTACCGGATCTCACTTTCTCTGGCTTTGGTCTTAACGGCCCAGATGCCAACAACAATAATACAGTTTTGCTCGTTCCTTCCTTCTACAATGTTGGCACAAAAGACGCCCCTGCCGGTTTTACTATTAAAGTAGAAATAAATAAAAATGGAATTCTAGGTTCTACTGAGAATATTTCTGTCAACCAAGGTATTGGTGTTGGCCCGGGCGCTGGCACTTATACTAGTTACCGCACCAATTATAGCTTTGTTGATCCCGGTACCTATACCATCAAGCTCACTTTGCAGAACGTGACTGGCGAAACCAATACCGCCAATAACACTACCAGCAAAGATGTGGTGGTGGGGCCAGATTTAATTATTGAGGATGCTCAATTCGTTCCGCAAAACCCCGAGCTGAATAAGCCCTTTGACGGCAATTTAAAAATTAAGATTAAAAACCAAGGAACGGCTATTGCCAGTTATAGTGAAGGCATTAAAGTTACCTTTTCTTTATTTGATGCCACTGGTGTAATAATTGCAAGCAACTTCAAATATAGTAATAATTTAA
>JAAZOM010000007.1 GCA_012797775.1 Candidatus Kuenenbacteria bacterium
GCTAAACCATTCTGACAGCCAATAAAATACGCGCTTGGGGGCGGAAAGTGGCTCATTTAAAACCAGGCCGTGGACGGTATAGATAATTTTTTTAACGCCGCATAATTTGGCGGCCAGAGCGCCGAGCGAGCCGGCTTTGCTAGAGTTGAGGTGAATAATATCTGGTTTGAGTCGGCGGACTAATTTATAAATATCGATAAAAGCCAAGAGGTCATCATGGAGATTAAGGGAGCGTTGTAGCCGGCGCAGATAATAGCTAGAGACAGAGAAGCGGGAGAGGAGAGTGAGGAGTTGTCCATCCGGTTTGCCGCCAACGGCCACCGAGACATCAAAGCCCTTGGCTTGCGCTAGGACAGCCAAATCAAAAACATATTTTTGAGCGCCACCCCATTCAGATAGTGTGACCAAATAAAGGATTTTTGTTGGTTGATTTGAGGACATAAGTTTGATATGATTATTATAATTTAGTATACATAAAAACATTAAAACATTAAAGCGCTAGAACATTAAAACATTATGAAGATATTGGTGACAGGGGGAGCTGGGTTTATCGGCTCTCATACAGTAAGAAAATTGGTCCAGCTGGGCCACAAGGTGGTAGTGGTGGACAATTTTAATAATTATTATAGCCCAAAATTAAAAGAAGACAGGATTAAAATATTTTTGAAAGGCCTGAAGTTTAGGGTGTATAGATTGAATATTGCTGATTACAAAAAGTTGGAGCAAATATTCAAGAAAGAGAAGTTTGACAAAATAATTCATCTGGCGGCCCAGGCCGGGGTGCGATATTCACTAGAAAATCCTTTTGTCTATATAGAGTCAAATATCGTAGGTACTTTTAATTTGCTCGAATTGTGCAGGCAGTATGGGGTGAAACATTTTATTTATGCTTCTTCATCATCTGTTTATGGTAATAATAAAAAATTGCCTTTTGCCGAGGGCCATAGGGTTGACGAGCCGATTTCCTTGTATGCAGCGACCAAAAAATCAACCGAACTTATGGCTTATACTTATTACCATTTGTTTGGGATAAATACGATTGGTCTCCGTTTTTTTACGGTTTATGGGCCATGGGGTAGGCCGGATATGGCAATCTTCAAATTTACCAAAAGTATCAGTGAGGGAAGGCCAATAGAGGTTTATGGCCGAGGCGCAATGGATAGAGACTTTACTTATATTGATGATATTGTGTCAGGCGTTGTCAGAACTCTAAAAATAAAGAGCGGTTGCGAGATTTTTAATTTGGGTAATTCAAAGCCAGAGAAACTCATGACAATGATCAGTTTGATTGAGAAAAATCTCGGCAAAAGAGCAATTGTGGAGATGAAACCAATGCAGGCTGGGGATGTGCACAGGACATACGCGAACACAGGAAAAGCCAGAGAAATATTGAGTTATCAACCCAAGACAAATTTAGCAGGGGGGATAAAGAAGTTTGTAAGGTGGTACAGGGGATATTATGGGACAAAATAAAAAATTTGGTCTGATTTGACAAATAGGAGGTGATATTCTATCCTAAAAAGAGAGAAATCCAAGAGGATTTTTCCTCTTTATTTTAAATAAAATTATGGCAGCAACCAGAAAAAGAGTTGGTTTGACTATATTTTTGATAATAATCTTAACATTATTGGCCCTATTATTTGACGGCCATGTTTCACCTATTGAAGACGGCGGGAAGTCTTTGAGTGTGCCAGATTGGGTGCCGGGTGCATCTTTTTGGAATAAATTTGATTTTCATCTGGGTTTGGATTTGAAGGGCGGAACCCAGCTTTTATATCAGGCGGATATCAGCAAAATTGACAGCCGCGATGCCAGTTCGGCTGTTGGAGGAGTGAGAGATGTGATAGAGAGAAGGGTAAATGCTTTTGGCGTGGCTGAACCGGTGGTACAGGTAAACCAGAATCAGGAAGGGAATTATCGTATTATTGTGGAATTGGCAGGAGTAAAAGACGTAAACCAAGCTATTACGATGATTGGCGAAACGCCGCTTTTGGAATTTAAAGAATCAAACGCTGCTTTTAACAATCAGCAAATACAGTTGACGGCCGAACAGCAGAAAGAAATGGATAGTTTTAATGAGACGGCTAGGAAAAAAGCGGAGGAGATAAATGCCAGAGCCTTGGCTGGTGAAGATTTTACTAAATTGGCTAATGAATTTTCAGAAGATCCCGGCTCCAAGGATAAAGGAGGAGATTTGGGCTGGGCGACTAAAGGATCTTTTGTGCCGGAATTTGAAAACGCTATTTTTGATATTTTGAAAGCCGGACAAATAACAGCCAGCCCTATTAAAACTCAGTTTGGTTACCATATTATCAAAAAAATAGACGAGAGGGATGCTCAGCAGATAGAGGCGACAGCAGAGGTCAATGGTACAACTACACCAATGACGATAAGCAATAAAGAAGTTTTATCAGCGCATATTTTGATTGCGACAAAATCACCCGAGGATATGGTGCCGCCAGTAGACCAGTGGTCAAATACCCAATTGTCAGGTAAACACCTGAAAAGAGCATCAGTACAATATGACCCAAATACAGGGGAGCCAGAGGTGAGTTTGGAATTTAATGATGAGGGTGCGCAATTGTTTGAAGAAATTACAGACAGAAATGTTGGCAAGCCGGTAGCAATATTTTTGGATGGCACGCCGATTTCTGTGCCAACCGTGAATGAAAAGATAACCGGTGGCAAAGCAGTGATCACTGGACGGTTTAACCTCAAAGAGGCTAAGCAGCTGGTAGAAAGACTTAATGCCGGTGCTCTGCCAGTGCCAATAAATTTGATTTCTCAAAAAACAGTGGGGCCATCCCTCGGCAAAAAATCCGTGACTGATAGTTTGGCCGCAGGCTTGTGGGGTCTTTTGGCTGTAGCGATATTTATAACCTTGTATTATCGCCTGCCAGGGCTAATGGCGGTTTTGGCTTTGTGTATTTATGCCCTTATCTCTATGGCTTCATACAGACTTTTGAATGTGACATTGACCCTTTCGGGCATAGCTGGATTTATTATATCGGTTGGTATGGCGGTAGATGCCAATGTCTTGGTATTTGAAAGACTGAAGGAAGAATTGCGCAATGGCAGGGGCTTTGCCAGCTCTTTGGAGGAGGCCTTTAAAAGATCTTGGCCGTCAATTATTGATTCTAATATTTCGACATTGATTACCTGCGCTATATTAATCTGGGTGGGCACTTCGGTAATGAAGGGATTTGCTATTACTCTGGCCATAGGTATATTGATTTCTATGTTTACAGCCATTACTGTTACTAGGAGCTTTATGCGTGTTTTGCCGGCTAAAGCGATGGAGAAATATAAGTGGTTGATTTGGCGCGGGTTAAAAACAAAGAAGACAGTTTAATTTAATATTATGTTGAGAATAGTCTATAAAAGAAAAATATTTTTTGCCATCTCGTTGGTTTTGTTTGTGGCGGCTATTATATCTTTGTCTTTGTGGGGGTTAAAATTGGGTATTGATTTTACAGGTGGGACAATAGCTGAGTATACCTTTGTCGGAGAAAGGCCAGATATCAGTAAAGTTAAGGAGGCCTTCGAAAAGGAAAATATCCAAGACATACAGATTCAGCCAGCTGGAGATAAAGAGTTGGTTTTGAGAGCACAAAGCCTGAGCGAGGAAGAGCATCAAAAAATGTTTATGGCACTGAAGAGCAGCTTTGGCGCAGATCAGGTAATAGAAAACAAATTTGAGTCAATCGGGCCAGTGGTGGGTAATGAGCTCAAAAACAAAGCCATAACCGCTTTGATCCTTACTTCACTTTTGATCGTATTGTTTATTGCCTATGCTTTTAGGAAGGTCTCTAGGCCGGTGCCATCTTGGAAGTATGGGGTGGGCGCAGTGATCGCCTTGATACATGATTTGGTAATAGTGACTGGCATATTTTCAGCCCTGGGACATTTTTGGGGTTATGAAATAGATATGTTTTTTGTGACTTCTCTTTTGACAATTCTCGGGTATTCGGTCAATGATACGATCGTGGTTTATGATAGGACTAGGGAAAATTTATTCCATAGCGCCGGAGAAACATTTGAAGAGACGGTCAACAGGAGCATTAATGAAACTATCGCTCGCTCTACTAATACTGGTTTTGCCACCCTTTTGACATTGATACTTTTGTACTTTTTTGGCGGAGAGACAATCAGAATTTTTGTTTTGTCTTTGATGCTCGGTATATTTTTTGGGACGTATTCTTCTATTTTTGTGGCGTCGCCACTTTTGGTGGTATGGCAGAAACTGGGGGGTAAGAAGTAACTTTTTGAGGGTTAAGAAATAAAATAAATTTTATGGCAGGTGGTTTGAGAGATAGGGCTTCTAGATTGGCCGAAGAAGCCTTTTTCAGTAATGTTAATCCACTGGATCGTGGAGTTTTCGGGTCACAAGGAAAAGAAGAGCCAAAGCTGGGAAGAAGAGCTTTGGCTTTGTTAGTTTTCCAGGAAATAAGAAAAATTTTAGGTCAGGGTCAGGATGCGATACTCTCTAGATTGGCCAAAGATTTTTTTTATGATATTAAAGAACTTCCCTTTAACCCAGAAAAATTTGATTTTAATGGGCTGGTAGATAGGGGCGGAACGATGGACGTTTATTACTTGAGGAACAAAGAGGAACCCGCTAAGTCCTGGGCATTGAAAATATTAAAATCACGTGGAGGTAGAATATCTTTTGATTCTTTACGGGATGCTGGCCGGTCTTTTGTTAAAGATTATCAATATATAAAGAGTTGGTATAGCGCAGAGATACAAAAAGAAGTTTTTTTGGAGCAATTTGTGCTGAGATTAAAAGACCCCAGGACCAAAAAAGATTCTATAGCCGTACTGCAGCGTTATGGAGATGAATTGAGGGATGTTTTTTGCGAGATCAGGAGAGATGAGTTGGTAAGTTTTTTAAGGAGAGACAATAAACTAAAAGAAGTTTTTATTAATTTTGTAGAAGAGACGCGCAAACATGAGCAGCAGACGGGGGAAGTAGTTGATTTTATCGGTTTTAGAAATTTATCTATTATGAGAGAGGGTGAGGGTTATCGGTTGGCGTTATTAGATCCACACGACATTCATAAGACTGAAGATGAAAATGGCAAAGGGGATCTATCTGTGGAAAGAAGCGTGGCCATGTTGGAGTATTTAGTGGGAATTGCTGATGAACTAAAAAATGATATATAACTTTGATGTTTTTTAAAACAGTCGATAACTGATCGGCTGTTTTTTAGAAATAGCAGATATTTGGGCATTCTAGGGCTTAATTTTCTTGAGAAGCTCTTGGCATTCACTGCGGGTAATCATGCGTCCCCGGTATCTCGGGCCGAGCGGGTAATTTTTGTCGTAGCCATGGTAATCAGAGCCAGCACTAATAAGTAGGTTGTTCTTTTGGGCTATTTTTTTTAGGTAGTCAATTTCGGTATCGGTGTGGCAGGTATTATAAACCTCCAAGCCATCAAATGGCAGTTCGCGGATTATTTTGGTCAGATGTTTTTGGCTATAACTAAATTCTTTTGTTTTGCTCATGGGGTGGGCAACAATGGCTAAGCCCCCGGCAGAGTGAAGCATTTTTATAGCTGGCAGTGGCTTTAGATAGAATTTTTTGGGTACATAACAAGGGCAGCCTTTGGCCAAGTATTGACGGATAAAAGTAGAGAAGTCGGGGATAGCTCCAAATTCTTTCAAGAGTCTCTTTTTGTTTTTGGGGTGGTTGATAACTGACAAGGCCACGTGGGGTCGAGCTAAGAGGGTTTTATTCAATTCATTTTTTTTGATGTGCCAACCATTATTTTTTAGCTTCGCTACCATTTTTAGCCCGCGAGTTTTTCTGGCCTCCCGGCATTTGGTTGCATACCACTTTATTTTTTTATTTTTATAATCAATTCCCAGTCCCAAGATGTGGAGAGATTTGCCCTGGTAGCGGCTGGAGATTTCCATGCCCGGGATGCCAGTGATTTGGTATTTTTTGGCAGCGGAGAGGAATTCGGCTGTCAGATCAACATTGTCGTGGTCAGTTTTGGCAATAAAAGAAAAGCCCAATTGCTTGGCTTTTTTGACGAGAGCGGTAGGGGTCAGGATGCCGTCGGAAGCGATAGTGTGGCAGTGAAGATCAAGATACATAGATAATTTATAATTTCCAATTTTTAATTTTCAAACAATTTTATAATGACTTAATTTTAAAGTAAATTTAAAATTAAAAGCCGGTGATTTATTATAAGCCTTTATCTAAGAGGAAAATGACAACGCCCATGACAGCGGTGACGCCGGCAATCACCCAAAAGCGCATAACTATCTTGCTTTCTCCCCAACCGATGGCCTGGAAATGGTGGTGGATGGGCGAGGAGAGAAATATTTTTTTGCCATGGCGGAGTTTTTTGGAGAGCATTTGTAGGATAACCGAGAGAGATTCAATTACAAAAAGAAAGCCAATTACTAAAAGTAGGAGTGCCTGATTGGTCAACATGGCGACAACCCCCAAGGTAACACCTAGGGCCATGGCGCCAGTATCACCCATAAAGAAGCGGGCTGGGACGATATTGAACCACAAGAAAGCCAAGAGGGCGCCGGCGATAACACCACATAGGGCGGCTAGGTTTATTTTGTCCTGTATGAGAGCAATGGCCCCAAAGGCAGTGAAGGCGGCGAGTAGGGTGCCGCCGGCTAGGCCATCAAGGCCATCAATCTCATTGACGGAAAAGGCGGTTGCGACGATGACAAAAATGAAAACAGGAATATACCACCAGCCAATAACCAGATTGCCGACAAAAGGTATATGAAAAACGTCCCAGTCGAGCTTGAAGTAAAACCAGAGAGCGCCGATAGTGGCGATAATTGTGTAAATTAACAAGCGGTGTTTCATGCGCAGACCACCCTTGCCACTACTTTTTATATCGATAAAGTCATCAAAAAGGCCAACAAGAGCAGTGGCGATCAGGCAGCTCAAAGGCAAGACTGTCTCCTCCCGAGTCAGAAAGTTTAGAATACCAAGAGAGCTCCTGGGGAAAAGATAATCAATATAAAAGAAAAGAAGAGCGATGATTAGGGTGGTAAACCAAATTAGGATGCCACCCATGGTGGGCGTGCCGGCCTTGTGTTCATGAAGAGAGGAAAAGACAGGCGTGGCGCCAGTATTTCTGATAGATTTGCCCAGCTTGTATTTGTAAAGATAATGAGTGAGTATGGGGGTCAAAAGGAAAGACAGCACAAAAGAAACAGTAGTAAGAATTAGTATTTTTATCAGATAGATATTGGTCATATTATTTATTGAGTAACAGGATAAGTAGGGTGATAATTATAAGAAATATTTGAAAGGCAATACTGCCGACAACCAGAAAACCAACGAGAGTATGTGAGCGCGAAGAGAGCTTATAAGCCAAATAAAAATTTATGGCAGTGATTGCCAGTCCGGCTAGGGGAAATAAAAAAATAGACCACCATTGACCGATAAGGTCTATGCCAAAATATATAGAATAACGCAGTGCAACGGGTTCCACTTGGGGCGGAAGCAGAAAATAAAAGGCGAGGAAAGAGAGTAAAACGAAAAACAAAGAGGAAAGGAGCCCTATTTTGACAACTTTGTCTTGGGAAAAGACATTTTTTTGCAAAGAAGGAAAAAGCATATATGTATTTTTATTATATAGTTATTTGTCCTCATAGTAAAGTTTGGTGATTTTTGCATAATTTTGTGTTATAATATTTATAGGTATAATTTTTTAAATATGATAAACGAAACAGAGTTCGCCAAGGATTTGGAAAAAGCCAAAGTATTATCTTCTGGTGAAATAAACAAATATATAAAAGAGGCCCAAGCAAAAAAGATTTCTTTGGCTGACTTATTGATAGGCGACAAGGTGATAGACGAGAAGCAGGCCTTTGAAAAAATTGCCAAAGCAAAAGGCGTTCCTTTTATTGATTTGTCCAATGAAGTTATCAGAAGGGATATATTACAATTTATCCCCGAGCCGATAGCTCAATCGCATGGGGTAGTGGCTTTTGATAAAAAAGGAGCCAATTTGAGGATAGCGACACTTGATCCGACTGATTTGCAGACTTTTGCTTTTATAGAGAAAAAGATAGAAATGCCCTTAGAGATTTATTATACGACCCCGACCTCTATCACCAACGTCTTGAAGCAATATCACCGTAGTCTTAGGGCAGAATTTGAAAAAATAACAGGCCGTGAGGCGTCAGAGGGGGAGGAAAAAGAAAAATTGAAAGAAATGGCAGAGGATTTGCCGATTGTCAGGGTGGTGGATACTCTGCTTGAGTATGCTATTTTCGAGGGGGCTTCTGATATCCATATAGAGCCAATTGATAAAGAGGTAATAATACGTTATCGGATTGATGGCGTATTGCGGGAGGTGATGACGCTGCCCAAAAAGGTGCACTTGGGACTGGTGGCCAGGATAAAAATATTATCCAACCTAAAACTGGACGAACATCGGTTACCGCAGGATGGCAGGTTTAAAATAGAGACAGATGACTATAAAATTTCTTTTCGTGTTTCTATTATTCCTGTTTTTGATGGGGAAAAGATAGTCATGCGTCTCCTAAATGAGTCCAACAGAGTTTTGACCTTGGAGCAGCTTGGTTTTCAGGACAAAGCCTTGGCTGCGATAAAAAGAAATATTGAAAAGCCAAATGGCATGGTTTTGGTAACAGGGCCGACAGGCAGTGGTAAGACAACTACTTTGTATACGATTTTAAACTTATTGAATAAGCCCGGAGTAAATATCACCACAATTGAGGATCCGATTGAATATCGGATGCCCGGGGTAAATCAGTCCCAAGTCAATCCAAAAATTGGTTATACTTTTGCAGCTGGGCTTCGAGCCTTTTTGCGCCAAGACCCAAATATTATAATGGTGGGAGAAATCAGAGATACAGAGACAGCAGATATCGCAGTCAACGCCGCTATGACCGGTCACTTGGTTTTGGCGACCTTGCACACCAATGATGCGGCTACGGCCTTGCCACGTTTGCAGGATATGAATATCGCTTCTTTCCTTATCGCCTCAACGGTAAATATCATAGTGGCGCAAAGATTGGTTCGGCGGGTTTGCTCCAATTGCATCCAGAAATACAAATTGGATAAAAATATTATAAAAGAGTTGGAGCAATATTTTGATTTGGACAACATCATGGGTGTTTTTAAGAAAAATAATTTATTAAAAACGGCAAAATCTTGGGATAGTCTGGAGTTTTATAAAGGTAAAGGCTGTAATCAGTGCAAAGAGGGTTATAAGGGGAGAATGGGCATATATGAAGTTTTGGAGGTAACACCGGAAATCGGCGACATGGTTCTCAAAAACAGTTCGTCTGAAGTTATATTAAAGAAGGCGCGGGAGCAGGGGATGATCACGATGACCGAAGATGGTTTTATTAAGGCCAAAAATGGTATTACAACCATTGAAGAGATAATCCGCGTAACCAAAGAATAAAAGTATAAATAAAAATTATGGCGATTACGATAAGCCAATTTTCGGATAACAAAAAAAATGAAGTAAGTGAGGACAAAAAAGATAAAAAATTTTTTGATTTTTTGAAAAAGTTTCGCAGTATCGGCTTGCGGGAAAAGATTTTTTTTGTCCAAAACTTGAGGATAATGGTAAAGGGCGGTTTGTCGCTTGGCGCCGCGCTCGATACGGTAGCGGCGCAGGTCAGCAATAGTTATTTTAAGGAGATACTGGGCAATGTCTCTCACGAGGTGGATTCGGGTGTATCTTTCTCTCAGGCATTGGAGAAATACCCAAAGGTTTTTAATGATTTATTTGTAAACATGATCAAATCTGGAGAGATGTCTGGCAATCTCGAAGGTGTCTTGGAAAGGCTGCATATCCAGATGAAAAGAGATCATGATCTGATCGCCAAGGTAAAGGGGGCGATGGTTTACCCTCTGGTGGTGGTAGTGGCGATGGTCGGTATAGGTACAGCCATGATTGTCTTTGTGGTGCCCAAGCTGATAGCCATTTTTGAAGAATTTAAGGCCAAGTTGCCCTTGCCAACCAGAATCCTTATTGGGGTTAGTAAGTTTATCACCGCCAACGGGGTATATGTGGTATTGGGGTTGATAATTTTTGTGTTTATTTTTATAAAATTTTATCGGAGCGAGAGGGGTAAAAATATTTTTCATAAGATATTTTTAAAAATTCCAGTTTTTTCAACCATTGTGAAAAAAATAAATTTGGCTCGTTTTTGTCGAACAACATCTTCCTTGTTGAAGACGGATATACCTATTGTGCAAAGCTTGAAGATAACATCATTAATTGCCAGTAATGTTTATTATAAGATGGCCCTGGTGGACGCCTCACAAAAGATAGCCAAGGGTTTACAGATCAACAAGGTTTTGTCTGGGTATCCAAAACTTTTTCCGCCGACAGTGATCCAGATGCTAAAGGTAGGTGAAGAGTCTGGAGCAGTGGACGAGGTTTTGGATGAAGTGGCCCAGTTTTATGAAGAGGACATAAATCAGGTAATGGAGAGTCTGCCTTCTTTGATTGAGCCAATATTGATTTTGGTTTTGGGTTTTGGCGTTGGTGGTATGGCGATTGCCATTATTATGCCGATGTATTCTTTGACGCAGTCTTTTTGATTTAAAAATGAGAAGAATAAAAAAAATAAGGGGCTTTTCCCTTTTAGAAGTAATTTTTACCATTGCTATTTTGGCCGTGGCTATTTTTACTTTGTATTCTTTGTTCAATTTATCTTTGAAGATGGTCTGGGAGACGAAAGCCAGAGTGGGGGCAACGCAATTGGCGAATCAAAAATTGGAAATTATTAGGAATTTGCCATATACGAGCATTGGTACGGTCGGTGGCGTGGTGCCGGGGGCGATAGCAGAGGAGGAGAGTGTGGAGCTGAATAGTATAGTTTACGATGTCTATACAAACGTGGTTTATGTAGACGATCCTTTTGACGGCACTTGGAATTCTGATCCGGTAGATATAGTCCCGAGTGATTATAAAAGGGTCCTGGTCAGGGTGAGCTGGAATTCTAATTTTAGTTCTTCGCCAGTAGATTTTTTTACGGATGTGGCCTCAAGAAATGGAGAGGAAGCGATCGGCGGGGGCACTCTCGCGATCACAGTTTTTGACGCTAGTGGTTTGCCGGTCGGAAATGCCAATGTGCATATTTATAATAATCAAATCAGTCCCATTATTGACACTAACACTTTTACCAACGCACAAGGCCAGATTGTTTTGCCAGGCATAAAAGCGGCGAGTGATTCTTACCAGATAACCGTGACAAAGTCTGGCTATACCACAGACAAGACTTATAATACAACGACAGATTTGCCGTCACCAGATAAGCCGCATCTAAGTATTATAGAGGGGCGGTCAACATCAGAGAGTTTTACTATAGATCTGGTGTCAAATATGAATATCCATGTTCAGGATGTAAATGGATTGGCCCTAGAGGGGGTGACGGTGAGCCTGCGAGGAGAGAAAACTATCGGGCGCGACAGCGGCGGAGACTTGGTCTATAAATATAATGAGAGTAAAACAACAAATTTTGCTGGCAATATTGTTTTGCCAAATATGGAGTGGGACACCTATAATATGACAGTTTCTGAGGCGTCTGGTTATGATATAGCAGAAGTTGACCCGCCCCAACCGATAGTTTTGCCCGTGAATTCTAGCCAAGACGTTGTAATTACCCTAGATCCAGCAGCAGAACACAGTCTCTTGACGGTAGTAAAAGATATTGAGGGGTTGCCCATCGCAGGGGCGAGTGTACACGTGACAAATAGTTTTGGATATGATAATACATTAGAAACAGGGCTGGCCGGGCAGGCTTTTTTCACCCCGCTCAATAATGCTACTACCACAGTTGAGGTGACTCATGGCAGTTATCAGTATTATTTAAATGAATTTATTTTGAGTGGTTATACGGTCGAGCCGGTGATATTGGTGCAATAAAGATGATTTCTATAATAATCACAGCGAAAAACGAAGCTAAGACCATCAAGAGGGCGGTCCTGGCTTTTGTTGGGGAAAAGCTCGAGTCCAGTGAGATAATAGTAGTGGCGCCAGATCAAGAAACCTTGGAGTCTGCGAAAGATGTTGGCGAGCCAGTGATAGCGATAAGGGATTTGGGGCACGGCAAAAGTGCAGCTTTGAATCTGGCGATCCGGCAAGCGAGGGGGGAAAAAGTAATATTTTCAGATGGCGATGTAGAGATAAAACCGGGGGCGGCTAGATATTTGGCAGAAAGCGATGGCGATTTGGTCTCTGGGCAGCCGGTGGCGCAAAAAAATCAGATAGGAATTTTTGGTTTTTGGCAGAATGTTTTATTTGATACAGCCCACAGGATTAGAGTTGAAAAAAGTTCACGGGGAGCTTATTTTCCCGTGAGTGGTTATTTGTTTTTGGCAAGGAGAGAGACACTAGCTGATTTTGTCTGGCCGGAAGAATCTTTGGCTGAAGATGATTTTTTTTCCCATTACGCTTGGCACAAGGGATTTAAAATAAAATATGAAGAACGGGCAGAGGTGAATGTGTTGGCACCCAAAAATTTTTCAGATTGGTTGAAGCAAAAAGTCAGAACATTGGCGGCTAGTTACCAGATACCAAAAGAGTGGCAAGTAAAAGAAGAGCCGCGCTCTTTTTGGGGCGAGACCTCGGGTGGCGGCCAGATGTGGAAGAAATATGCCCTTGGCCCAAAGGAAAAAGTTTGGCTTTTGGCCTTATTCGGCGCGCGTCTCTTGGCTTGGCTAATTGCTTTTTGGCGGGTAAAAATATTGGGTCAAAAAAGAGAAAAAATTTGGCAAAGGGTGGAGAGCACAAAGTAAGACTGGACAGCAAAAGCAGGATATTTTATAATATAATTATTGATACTTATCCATTAAGTTATTAGTTTTTCTTACAAAATAAAACTAATACAAAAACAAAAAATATGAGCAATAGCGATAAAAAAATATTGGAACTGAAAAGTCTGGTGGAAGGTGCGGAAATATCTCTGCAACAGGCCAGAAAAATCCTCGATGGACTGATGGGTAGCGAGAACACAATCTTGGCAGATGAGGCCAAGAGGGTGGGTAGTGCGGCAGGGGGGCAGGACGGTCAGATAATTGAAGGTCTTTTTGACGGACAGAACATGCTTGGGCCGGACGGAAAAAGATATTCGGTGCCAGCCAACTATGCCTCAAAATCAAAATTGGTTGAAGGGGACGGTTTGAAGCTGACAATTATGCCAGACGGATCTTTTGTTTATAAGCAGATAAATCTTTTGGATCGTGACCGTGTCGTAGGCATCTTGTCGATTGATGAAAAAACCGACGAATATCGGGTGGTGGCCAATGGCAAGTCATATAAGGTTTTGACCGCCTCAATCACCTATTATAAGGGTGAGCCAGGAGACAGGGTGACCATACTTGTTCCCAAGGGCAGAGAGACTGCTTGGGCAGCGGTAGAAAATATTTTTAAGGCAGGAGAAGAAATACCGGGCATGGATACACCAGAAGAAAAGCCAGCGGAAGACAAAACCAAAGAGGCGGCAAAATCTATTTTTGACGAGATGAAAATGGAACCAGAGGAAGAAAAAAAAGAAGAAGCCACAACCTTGACGCCCATGGATGGGGAAAAGCCACAAGAGTCATTTTTGGTGGAAGATAAGAGCGGCGGGCTTTATGGGCCGTCAGCGCCAGAGCCAAAGCCATTGCCAAACAATCTGAATAATTTTTTGAGTGAAGAACCAACGAAGACAGATGACCTGGGAGACAAAGATAATCAGGGGTTGGAAGAACTATAATATTTTGAGCTTTTGAGCCCCCGAATAAAGGGGGCTTTTGTTTTATGTTGATTGGATAAGATATTTTTTGACATTTGAGCTTTTAGCCATTAAGATAAGTGTATGGCTTCGATTTATCGTAAATACCGGCCAAAAACATTTAAAGAAATGGTCGGTCAAAATCATATAAAAATGACCCTAATGAGCGAGATCGCTTCGGGTAATTTTACGCATGCTTATTTATTTTGTGGGCCGAGAGGGCTTGGCAAGACAACGGTAGCTAGACTTTTGGCCAAAGCGGTAAACTGTGAGGCAAGGAAAGAGGGAGAGACAGAACCATGCAATAAGTGCCAGTCGTGTCTCGAGATCAATGAGGGCAGGGCGATGGATTTGATGGAAATAGATGCGGCCTCGCATACGGGCGTGGACAATGTGCGTGAAAATATCATAGATAATGTTCGTTTTTCACCACATCGTTCCAAATTTAAGGTTTTTATTATAGACGAGGTACATATGCTTTCCATTAGCGCTTTTAATGCGCTTTTGAAAACCTTGGAAGAGCCGCCAGCCCATGCCATTTTTATTTTATGTACGACAGAAACGCACAAGGTGCCGGAGACGATAATTTCCCGTTGCCAGAGGTTTGATTTTAAAAAAGTGGCACCAGCCGAGGCGATAAAAAGGCTCAAGATGATAGCCGATTCCGAAAAAGTGAAGATAGAAGAGGAGGTCTTTGAGGTTATAGCTATACGATCGGAAGGGTGCATGAGGGACGCAGAGAATTTTTTGGGGCAGGTATTGTCTTTGGGCGAGAAAAAAATTACATTTGAACAAGCTACCTTGGTTTTGCCCTCAGCCGATATTTCTTTGGTGATGGCATTTTTGAAAATTATTTTCAGCCAACAGACGGGGGAAGCCCTTGATTTTATAAATAAAATGGTAGATGACGGTGTGGACCTTGAGGTATTTAATAAAGAATTGGTAATATTTTTACGCAAGATGATTTTGGTAAAAGAGGGAGCGGTCAAGTCAGACTGGATAGGCATGCTCGGCAAGGTCGGGTCAGACATGACCAATATCGTGGAAAGAGCGACAGTGGCGCAGTTGGTGGAAAATTTGAAGATATTTTTGTCAGTAGGCAGAGACTTGAAAGACAGTGAGATACAGCAATTACCCCTGGAGCTCGCCGTAGTGACTATCTGCGACAAGGGCAGGGAAACGGGCCGGATTGGCGGGATAGATGGCGGAACAATGTTGAAAATGCCAACAATTATTAGAAGAGAGAAAGAACAAGAAGCAAAGAAAGAACCAGGCCAAGAAAAATCAGAAGAAGAGCCATTGGTTGTGTTTAAAAAATCTGATAACCAAGGAGTATTTCAGGAAATTGAAAAAAAGTGGACGCAAATTATAAAAGCCGGGCACCAGAAGAGCAGAGACCTGATGTTTATCAATGAGTCAATGGTCTGGCCTCTTTTGATAGAAAATGATACATTGGAAATAGGTTTTAAGTATGATTTGCACAAAAGCCGTTTTGAGATGAATAGCAATAAAGATATTTTTGTCGAGGCAATAAAAGAAATAGTTGGCCAAGAGCTAAAAGTGAGGGGTCGGGCACTCAAGCCGAGTGAGTTGGCAGAGCTGGATATGCGACGTGAGGCAAGAGAACAAAGCGAGGAAAGCCTGAGCGGTGTAAAAGTAGCTGAGAATGATATTTTGGGGCAGGTACTTGAATCTTTTGGGGGAGAAGTGGTAGAATAATTTTTAATAGAGCTTGTCTCGAGTGGAGCGAAGTATAGTCGAGGGAACACGTCTAGATTGGTGTTAATTATAATTAGCATAATTACTGTGGTACGGGATCTTTCGCCCTGCTCAAGATAAAATTGTTTTTGTTCGGGGATCGTCTAATGGTAGTCGCCTCGTCGGCGACCCGCCGTAGAGGCGGGGACAAAATTAATTATGTGGTATACTTATAATTTATTAAGCCTTAAAAATTTTAGGATTTATACAGGTAGCACAAGTGATCTAAAGCAGAGATTTGCTGATCACAATAAGGGGATTGGTGGGAAGTATACAGCAGACAATAGACCTTTCAAGCTAATCCACTATGAAGCTTTTTTGACAAAAATTGAGGCATTAGAGCAGGAACGTTTTTATAAAACAGGATATGGAAGAGAGGTTTTGATGAGTAAATTACACGAAACCTTGAAGTATCTTAGAGCAAATAAAAAGTAAGGAGAGCAATGTTCGGGGATCGTCTAATGGTAGGACTACAGGTTTTGGTCCTGTCAATCGGGGTTCGAATCCCTGTCCCCGAGAGTTAAAAAATTCATCAGCTTTAGGCTGGTGGATTTTTTAATTTTTGAACAAATCCGGGATTCGAAGGGTAGAGAAAATTGGGTTAATTTGCCAAAAATTTTAGAAAGTGAGAAAATAAAGACAATGTTGATTATTAATTAAATATAGTTTATGGAAAAAGACATTTTGGAGAAGGATAATCCCGAGGTCGAAATTGCTCCGACGCTGGCTGAAGAGCAGCCAAAAGAGGAGAAGAAAACAATAAAAATAAATTGGAAAATCGTGGCGATTGTGGTGGCAGCTGCGGTAGTTTTGGTTTTGGCTTATTTTTTGAAAGGCTTGGTAGTGGCAGCAACAGTCAATGGCAGTCCGATCAGCCGGTTTGCGGTGATTGAAAAATTAGAGAAGAGCTCTGGTAAGGTTTTGTTGGATTCTTTGATTACCAAAAAACTGATTGCCGCAGAAGCCAAAGCAAAGAATATTACTGTGAGCCAAGAGGAGATAGACGAGCAGATAAAAAAGATCGAGGAGCAGATAAAGACACAGGGGGGCACGCTGGAAGAGGCCCTGAAGATGCAGGGCATGGAGAGAAAAGATCTAGAGGAACAGATAGTCATACAAAAACAGGTAGAAAAGATGGTGGCTGACAAGATAGCGGTGAGCGATGAGGAAGTGACAAAATATATCGCTGATTATAAAATAGAAATAGCCAAGGATGATGAGGCGGCGACTAGGGAGCAGGTGAAGCAGGAGATCAGTAATATGAAGCTCAATCAGGAAGCCGAGGCTATGATCAGTCGGCTCAAAGCAGAGGCCAAGATAAAATATTTTGTAGAATACTAAAAGACAATAAAAAGTCCGGGGCAGGCTCCCCGGCTTTTTTATCCCGCACAAAATTTTTGGGCAGGATAAATTTGCCAAAAATCGAGAAAAATGGCAAGATAATAAAAACAAAGAAATTAATTGTAAACAAAACATAAAGGAGGGAGATTATATGGAAGATTATGATTACCAATACGAGGAAGAGAATGATAAGCGGGTGACCCGTTTTAGGTTTTTCAAAAAAGCCAGTGTGGTGTTTGGAGTTTTGACCGCGGTGGCGATTTGTCTCGCGGTTATCGGGGTGGCCTTGAATATCAGCTGGTTGTGTCTGATTATTATTATCAGCCTTTTGCTGGTTTTCTTTTTGTTATCGATCGGCTGTGCTTTTTTGGCTGGGAAAAAAATGGCGGTACTAAATTGTAGAACATAAAGACTTGGAGGACCTAATGGCAAGGCTATATTTGTCAACAATTTTGGAGGCCATGCAACATGGCTCGGCTGAAGAAATTGCCGATATTATTGCGGGCACATCAGATGACCCAGACAGGCTGGTTAGTCTTGGCTTACTGTTCGCAGTGGCCAGGAAGAAGCTGCTCCCGAAACGACTTGAAGCTATATTGCAGGCGGTAGCCACTCACCCGAGACTTGCTGGCATAGCTGGGTATCTGGGTGACGAGAGAGCTGGCGATCCAAATGCTAGCCCAACAGGGGTGTATTTTTCAGTCCATAAGACTATTTATCAGAAGGCCTTGGGATTGACACCCAAGAATATATACAGAGAAATTATTAAAAAAGCGAGGTATCCCGAAGCCTGATTCGTGGCCCTGACGATTTTCGTTAGGGCTCTTTTTTATTTGCTAAAAGCAGATAAAGATGAGATAATTTGAATATAAGTTATAAAATTATTTATATGATTTATTTTTTATACTATCTAGCGATTTTGGTTCCCTTGGGGATGATTGACGCCCTATGGCTTGGAGTAGTGGCCAAAGGGTTTTATGCCGAGCGCATGGGTTTTTTGTTTCAAAAATCAATAAATTTTACGCCAGCGGTTTTGTTTTATTTGGTTTATGCCGCGGGTATTCTGGTTTTGGCAGTGATGCCGGCTTTGGCAAAAAATAATTGGCTGGAAGCTTTGTGGCGCGGGGCGCTTTTGGGCTTGGCGGCTTATAGCGCTTATGATTTGACCAATCAGGCGACTATTGCCAATTGGCCTTGGACAGTGACTATGGTAGATATATTGTGGGGAGTTTTTGTGACCGCGGCCACCAGTATCATTGCTTTTTTTATTATTAATTATTTTAAATAATATGAACACTATTTTTCTCAGGCTCGGGGCCTTGGTCGGCTATATCATTATGGTCGGGGTAAATTATCTGGCGGTGTCATTGCCTCTGGCTGGTCGGGACACTGGCGCTATTTCCGACAGCTATCCAAATCTGTTCGCGCCGGCGGGTTATGCTTTTTCTATCTGGGGATTGATTTATACTCTGCTTGGTATTTATGTGATTTATCAGCTGACGCGCAAAGATGATGTACTAGTGGCGCGAGTGAATCAAGTTTTTATTATTAACACACTTTTAAATGCCGCTTGGCTTTTTGCCTGGCACTATGATGTCATCTGGCTCTCCGTCATTATCATGCTCGCTATGCTCGCGACTTTGATCAGGCTGGCGGATATTTTGCGCGAGGGCGCCAAGACGGCCAAAGAGCGTTGGCTCGTGCGTTTGCCTTTTAGTATTTATTTTGGCTGGATCACAGTGGCCACCATTGCCAATATCACGATATTATTGGTGAGCCTGGGTTGGAATGGCTTTGGTATTAGTGAGAGTATCTGGACAGCAGTAGTTTTGGTGGTGGGGACAATCATTGGCTCATGGCGCATGTGGCGCGATCGCTATATTCCTTATGGTTTGGTCTTGCTCTGGGCTTATGGCGCGATTTTGTCCAAACATTTATCCAAAGATGCTTTTGATGGCCAATATCCTTTGGTTATTTGGACAGTGGGGGCGTGTCTTTTGGTCTTTGTCATAGTTTTGGTGCTGATCGGGGTGAAGGGCAAGGGGAATAAAGTGATGAATGAAAAGGCGGGGTAGCATAAATAAAATTTTTATGGCCAAAAAAGATTTAAAAAATAAAGTTGTTATTTATCAAGCCAAATCCGGAGCGATTGAACTCAAAGAGGATTTGCAGAAACAAACTATCTGGGCCAGCTTACAACAAATGGCTAATCTTTTTGATACTGACAAATCTGGTGTCTCTCGTCATATTAAAAATATTTATCAAACCAAAGAATTAAATAAAACGGCAACTGTTGCAAAAATTGCAACAGTTCAAAAAGAAGGAAATAGAAAGATTGGGCGTGTTATTGAGTACTATAATTTAGACATGATTTTATCGGTCGGTTACCGCGTCAATTCCAAAAAAGCGACTACGTTTCGTCAATGGGCGACCAAAACCTTGCGGGCGCATATTTTGGACGGCTACACGATCAACCGGGCGCGCATTGCCAAAAATTATGACGCTTTTATCAAAGCAGTGGAGCAAGTTAAAAAACTTTTGCCAGCCGGCTCGAAAATAAGTCAAACCGAGGTTTTGGATTTGGTAAAACTTTTTGCCAATACTTGGTTGTCGTTGTCTGCCTATGACCAGTCTGGCTGGCCAAAGAATGGCGCGACGAAAAAGCAGGTCAAACTGACAGCCGATCATTTATGGCAAGCGGTGAATGATCTGAAGCGCGAATTGGTAGCCAAGAAATTGGCGACAAAAATTTTTGCTCAAGAAAGCGCGGTAGGAAATTTGGCTGGTATTGTGGGTAATGTGATGCAAGCTTTTGACAAGAAAGATGTTTATCCGACTTTGGAAGAAAAAGCCGCGCACTTATTATACTTTATGGTCAAAAATCATCCGTTTGTTGATGGTAATGGCAGAATTCACAGATATCTCATTCATCATGTACTGTCAAAAATGAATTTCTCAAAACAGGGAATTGTCTTCCCTGTATCAGCA
>JAAZOM010000008.1 GCA_012797775.1 Candidatus Kuenenbacteria bacterium
CTTAAAATCAAAATTCATTATCCCTTCAATCAATTGAATAATCTTTTCTTTTGTTTCCCCCAAATCTTTTTCCTCCCCCAAAAAAGAAATTTCTGTATTATTATCCAAATAATAATAAACCAATTTCTCTACTTCCCAGCCAAATACCTCCTTGGCCGCCAACTGATATATCAAAAGTTGGTCTTTATCCACTTTCCCCTTATCCTTCGCTTCTCCGGTCTTATAATCAATAATCGCCACTTTCCCGTCTGACAAGCTATCTACCCTGTCTATCACCCCTCGCACGGTGTAATTGCCAATTTTCAGATTAAAACCCTTTTCCAAGTGTATCACCTTGGGCGGTGCTGATAATATCTCTTCATAAAATTTTTTTAACGAATCCTCACCCTTTTTGCGATATTCATCTTTGCGCCATTTATTTTCATACCAATCATCTATCCATGACTCTCGGTAAATTTTCAAAAGCTCTTCCCAGCTAGGCAAAATATTTTTAGTTTTTTCTTTTGCTCCTCCAAATAAATCTCTCTGACCCTCTGCTTGTATCTGCCAATGGCTCATAAATTTTTGTAAGGTACTATGCATGGTCTTGCCATAGCTAAAAACCGCATTGCCCTCGGTCGGCACCTTCAAAATAAAATTTAGATAATACTGATACGGACACGTCTCAAACGCCTTCAACTGTGAATACGAAAACGCTTTCGGCAATTCAATTTTACTCTTCTCTGCCCCGCCAATTATCTGTTCAATAATTTTTGGATTTTGGAATTGTGATTTGGGATTTATTTTGGATTTTGGATTTTGGATTTGAAATTTCTCTCCGAGCCCTGTCTCATAGACAAACCTTGACGGCTTCTTCTTTGTCTTGCCCCCATAATTTTCTGCCGTTGTCAGAAACAATCTCTTCTTGGCCCTAGTCACCGCTACATAAAAAAGCCTCCTTTCTTCTTGCAGGTGTATATCTCCTCCGGGAATAATTTCTTTTACCAGCTCATCCGGGATCTCAATTGGTTCTTTCCTCTCCAGTGAGGGGAACCTTTTGTCAGCCAAATTGACTATAAAAACATTCTCGAACTCCAATCCTTTGGCTGTGTGGATAGTCATGATTTTTACCGCCTCTGGCCCTTCTTCCAAATCCTTCGATAAGTCCCCCTGTTCACCAGCCTCTATCTCCCATTCAACCATCTGGAGAAATGGCCTTAATGACTTATCAACACTCCTTTTTTCTAACTCCTCTGCTTTTTTTATTAGACTGCGGACATAACTAAAAGCCTTATTATCGCTATTTTTCAATAAATAATCACTATAACCAAAATCTTCCATGAATTTCAAAATCACTTCCTTGACACTTTTTTCTTTTGCCAAGCTTGTATGCTTCTCCAAAAATGACAAAATTTTAGCCGCCTTGCGCCTGGTTTCTTCCTCTATCCTATTCAGAACACCAATCTGTTTCAATGTCTCAAAAATAGACTGAGCCTTGCGCCCGGCAAATCTGTTTATCTCCATCAGATCCTCTACCCCGATTTTTATCATTGGCAAATTGAGGATTCTCCACATAGCCATTGATTCGTGGTAATTATCCAATAATTTCAAATAAGCCAAAATGTCACGCACCACCTCTTTGGCATACAGCCCCTTGGAAGCCACGAAATTAAATGGTATTTGAGCTGCAGTCAAACCATTGCAAAATGCCTCAGCTTGATTATTGGCCCGGATCAAAACAACAAAATCATTCCAGGTTTCCTCCTGATTATTATTTTTTAACTCAATAATTTTATTTACCACCCATTCTACTTCGTCGCTCTCATCATCAGCTTGATAATATTCGACCTCTCCCTCGCCCTGTATTTGCGCGCTCAATTTCTTTGTCAATTCCTTAGTTTTAAGTTTTAACTTTTGAGTTTTGAGTTTGACCTCCAGCCTTTCTGGATTGTTCAGCTGAATAAAATTATAAGCCAAGTCCAAAATATTTTGTCTGGAGCGGTAATTTTTATTCAAAAATATTTCTTTCGCTTCTGGGTAGTCATCTTTAAATTGTAAAATATTGGACACTGACGCGCCCCGGAATTTATAAATCGACTGGTCATCATCGCCTACGACTGTTAAATTCTTATTTTCCCCAGCCAATAATTTTACCAGTTCATACTGTGCAAAATTGGTATCCTGGAACTCATCCACCAAAATATACTTGAACTGCCCCTGATATTTCTTTAAAATTTGTTGTCTTGTTCTCAAAAGTTTCAAAGCATAATTAATTAAATCGCCAAAATCCAAGGCATTCCTATCCAAAAGCAATTGCTGATAAACATGATAAGCATTGGACACCTCTTCCAATCTTCTTATCTCACTCTCATCCACTCCCTCTTTTTGAATTTGGAATTTGGATTTGGGATTTATTTTGGATTTTCCGCCTGCGGCTTCCATTCCATCCAAGTCTATCCGAAGCCCTTCCGCATATCGAAGATAATCTCCCGGCCATATCTCTTCATCCTTGCACCGCGCGAAATGCTTTACCAGGGCATGAATAAATTTTGTTGGATTACCGAGTGGCCGATAATAATCCAAATTAAATTTTTCTAGGTTCTCCCTGACCAGCATCCATTGTTCTGTCTGCGTCAACAAACGAAAATCATCCGGCACGCCAATATCCAGAGCATGAGCATGCAAAATGCGTTCAGCAAAGGCGTGAAAAGTCATCACCCACAAATCCGTATAACCATAAGGCAAAGCTTTATCCACTCGCTCTTCCATTTCCCCTGCCGCCTTGTCTGTGAAAGTCAAAGCCAAAATCTCTTCCGGCTTGGCCAGACCTTGTTCAATCAACCAAGCTATTCTTTCGGTTATTACTGTGGTCTTGCCAGTCCCTGCCCCGGCCACGATCAAAAGCGGGCCGCCACCGTGGGTCACAGCCTCTTTTTGTTCACTATTTAAACGTTCCAAATTGGCCATCTTTTCTTTGTTTTCTTTCATAAAACAGCTATATAAATTTTACCAATTCAATAGATAAAAAGCAAAAACCCCGCCTCTCGGCGGGGTTTTCTGCTTTTTGGATTATCTGATTATTTTATCACTTCTCCGCAATGGCACATCCTGAGTACCATTTCCAGAACTATTACTAGTCCAGTTGCGAATAGTGGTGCGAGCCACCAATAACTTCTATTCTGGCTGTTCATCTTTATAACCATGAAATAATAGGTTCCCAAAGCCAAAACATAAAATACAATCACCGCTACTAATACCCACCAATACCATGAATGGCATATAAGGTAAGCTATCAGTACCGCGAGTGTAATTAGTAATGGGAAAACTGGACCATATTTCAACTCTGCCAATTTGATCAGCTTGTGATTGGCGGCCAAGGCTAGATAATAACACAATAATATCAAAGCCAAAGCCCACCAAGGAGCCACATTACAAATCAAAGTGAGCAGAAGGAAAATTATCACTAGGGTTAAGAATACTGGTAAAGCCCAAAAAGCGCTTCCCTTAACAATATAGTATTCTCCATTTTCATCCTGTTTCAATTCTTCTTTAGAAACAAAGAAATAATAAGTAAAAAGAGCTAACAGGTGAAGTAGGATTACTATCAACCACAACCACCATTTGCATGTCGTGCACTCTGCGGTAGCGCAGGCCTGACACTCTTGACGTTCAGGACAACCGGTCGGAGGCACGATATTAGCCGTAGAAGTGGCAGCAGCCACTACTATCGGCGGATTTGGTATTCTTGCTGTAATAATATTCTCTGACCAATTGGCGCTCTTTGACGCCTGGTCAAAGGCCGCGGTCACATCGGTCCTTGGTGTGCCAACCGCGTTGGCTCTCACTGTGAACCGGAAAGTAATATCTTTGCCGGTTTCCAAAGAAGCTATCTGCCAAACCGCTGTTTCGGTTGTTGTATTATAACTATTCCAATTTGGAGTGGCGGAAACATATTTTATCAAATTACCAGGTATATCAACAGTCAAAACTCCATTGGTCAAAGTAACATTCCCAGTATTTTTTAAAGTAACTGTTTCCAAATAAGAGCTACCCAATATTTTTGTCTGAGCAAAAGTATAAGTCAGACTTAAATCTGGAGTAGAGCCACCGCCACCCTTGTTCACGGTTGTCGTTGCTGTGGCATTGGCAGTTTTAATACCACTCTGAATCTTGACGTTGTTAACGATCTGTTCACCATTGCTTTGTTTGCCAGCATCAGTTGAGACAACTACGGTCAAAGTA
>JAAZOM010000009.1 GCA_012797775.1 Candidatus Kuenenbacteria bacterium
CCAGAATTGATTAGAAATAAGAAATTTATTTTGGTTAATTTAACAGCGGAAGAAGAAAAATTTACCAGAACACTACAAGAAGGACTTAAAGAATTTGAAAAAGAAATAAAGAAGTTGGGGGATAAAGAAATTGAGGGAATGGTAGTTTTTAATTTATTTCAGTCATATGGTTTTCCTTTGGAATTGACCAGAGAGTTGGCCAAAGAAAAAGGATTGGAAGTTGATGAGGCGGGGTTTGAAGAAGAATTCAAAAAACATCAAGAATTATCGCGGACGGCTGCCGCTGGTAAATTTAAGGGTGGATTGGCAGACCATTCGGAAAAAGTCACCCAATATCATACGGCTACGCATTTATTGAATGCGGCTTTGCGAAAAGTTTTGGGTGACCATGTTTTTCAAAAAGGTTCGAATATTACCGAAGAACGCTTGCGGTTTGATTTTTCTCATGGTGAAAAAATGACCGTAGAACAAATTAAACAAGTAGAAGATTTGGTCAATGAAATAATTCAAAAAAATATTCCTGTGGAATGCGCAGAGATGACGGCTGAAGAAGCCAAAAACAAGGGAGCGATTGGCGTATTTGCTGATAAATATGGTGAGAAAGTGAAGGTTTATAGCGTGGGTCAGTTTAGTAAAGAAATTTGTGGTGGGCCACATGTGAAAAGCACCAGAGAATTGGGGCACTTCCGAATTATAAAAGAAGAGGCGAGTAGTGCTGGGGTTAGGCGTATTAAAGCTGTATTGGGCTAGACGCAGGATCCCTTGGCTTCGCTCGGGATAAAGTGAGTGGAAATACAAAACAGGTTAAAGAGCCTGTTTTTTGGTTATTATTGACAAAATATTTAAAGTATTTTAAAGTTCAGGAGCCCATTAATAAAAGATAGTGCTGATCAAAATAAAAATTCCAAGGAGGGATCAATGAAGGAGACATTGAGAATAATCCTCACATTTTTTGTGACTATTATTTGGATTCCATTTATTATTTTGGGGCTGGTTGGTCTAGCCCTATTCGTGGTTTTTATTATTGTGCCCCTAGAGGCCCTATTCGGCCCCGAATAAAAACATAGACCAAAGCCCGGCTTTGTATAAATTTAGAGCCGGGCTTTTGTTTTTGACAATAGATGTTTTGTGTTGTAAAATAATAGCAAAACAGAGTAAAATTTTTATGGTTTCCAAATACGATTATCACAAGAGAGAGTTGGGAGAAAATTATTTTAATCCTCGTCCAAAGAAAAGAAATAAATTGGCGAGGACTTTTGCTTTTTTGTTTTTTTTCTTGTTTTTGGTAGCGTTATTCGTTTATGTTTTTCCTGAGGTAGAGATCACTATTGTGCCCAAGACAGAAAAAATTGTTAATGATTTTGAGGTGAAGGTAGATGGTAATATTGGTGCACCGGATTTGACTAATAATAAATTGCCAGCAGTAACGATTGGCGCCGAAGATGCTTTAGAGAAAACCTTCCCAACTACGGGAGAAAAAAATATCGGGGAGAAAGCAGAGGGGACGGTTGTTTTTTATAACCAAACGGGCTTGGCGCAGACGCTGACAACAAATAGTAGTTTGTCGGCTGACGGGGGAAGGATTTTTTATTTGCAGAATAATATAGAAATACCAAAAGCTGAGGTGTCGCCAGAGGGGACAATAGTTTATGGGACAATCAGCGCCAAAGTGGTGGCCAAAGAGGGCGGAGAGGATGGCAATATCGGGCCGGGGAGAATAATACTGATCGATTTGCCTTTTAATAAACAGAGTAAAATATACGGTGAGATAAAGGAAAATTTTGTTGGTGGCTCGAATAAGAAAATAAAGGTGGTGTCAGAAGATGATATAAAAAATGCAGAAAAGTCATTGACAGATGAGCTGTACCCAAAGCTAAAAGAGCAACTATTGGCCAAGATTGATGAGGGGCAAAAGATTGATGATAAGCTGATCAAATATCAGATTTTATCAGTAGAAAAGGCGGTAGAGCTAGAAGAAGAGGTGGCGGAATTTACCATGAAAGCTAGGGGGTTGGCAGAGGCACTGACGTGGGACGAAACCCAAATAAACGATATGGTGAGTAAAAAACTAGAAGAAAAAGAGACAGATGGCAAAAAGGTGATTGCCAGTTCGCAGGATGTTTTGAGAATTGAGCCAAAAGAATTTGATATAGACAAAAAAACCGCTGAATTGTCTGTCCATGCAGAAAATCAGATATCTATGCCAGTAGAAATAGAAAAACTAAAAGACCAATTGAAGGGGATGAGCGAGACAGAGGCGAGGAGATTTTTACTTAGTCATGGCAATATCAAGGATGTCAGATTTAAATTTAATTATAGTATTACAAACAAGGTGCCGAGTAACGGTAATAGAATTATAATAAATTTGAGTTTATAAAATAATTAACCCCGGCGCTGGCCGGGGTTTTTAAAAATAAGTTTAATTTTTCAGGATCATCTCTGCGGTCAGATAGCCGATGCCAAAAGGGTGCTCATAGGATAGAATTTGTGGTGTATAGGCAGTATGGTGGAGTGCCCCAAGTAAAATAGCAATTGGTTTTAGGCCGCACTCTTCAGCTTCTTTGGAAAGTGATTCATCAATGGATAGAATTTCGTTTATTTTTTTTCTTTTTAGTGATTTTATCAGGGTATGGTCAAATTCTTTGGCCCGGGGTGAGGTACCAGCAGGCGAGTCGCCAGATATTTTATGTGAAAGATCGCCAGAAGCCACGATGGCTATTTTTTTATCTGAGTTTTTGAATATTTTTTGTAGGTGTTTGCCAAAGTTGTAATTTTTTTGTGGGTCGTAGGAGATTGTAGGATGGATGGCTAGAATTTTTAAGCCAATAATATCTTGGGTGAGATAAAAAAGAGGGATGGTGGCACCGTAATCTATTTTTTCTTCATTAATTAATTTGATATCAAAATTTTCGGTGTTTTTTGTGGAGCCGGCGCCAATAATTTCAGCCAACTCAGTATCAGCCGCTAGTTCTAATTTGGTGGCTAGGTCGCCAAAGTTTTCTAATGAGCCAAAATATTTTGGAGATGCGTTTACGGAAAATTCAGTAGAGGGGCTTTGATTGTGGGGTGAGATAATAACAAGCGTATCTGGTTTTATAGAAATGAGTTCATCGTTGATTTTTTGGAGGGAATTTATAGTCGTTTCTAATTTGGTTATATTGTTTTGCCCAATGGCCGGTATAGCGAGCGGCGGGTGAGGGCAAAGAGCTGCAAATTTTATCATAGGTGATTTATTTTTGGGTGATAGTTGCTCCTATGGGGTGGAGCTCAAGAGTTTTTTGATCGACGTAAATTATATTTTCAGTTTTGAACCCCATTGATTTGAAAGTCTCCATAGAATCAAAGGGCCTTCTTTCGCCAGTGGAAATAAAATATACAGCCGGTGCGCCTTTGATGCCAACCAATTCGCCATCGCGGAGTTTTAATGGCTTGGCGGTGTTGTACTGCTCCAGTTCACTTGTGCTGACTGGGGTTAATTTTTTATTTTTATAATAGACATTTAGAATATCTTTGGTAGGGACAGGGTGTTTTTCTCCTGATTGGACCAGATAGACCCCGCCGGTTTTTTTGTCCTGCATTAGGGTGCCGGTGGGGTGGAGATCTTTTTTGGTGACAGGGTCGCCAAATTTATAGGGGAAAATATCTTTGTTGCCAACTTGGATTATTTCTTCCGGATTGAAGCCTAGGAGTTTAAATGTTTCCCTGGAATCTATAGGACGAAGGGTATCATCATCTAAAAGATAGATACCGCCGGTGGGGATTTGTAGTAGAGAATAATTTGGGTGTTCGATGGGGCTGCCGACTGGATATTTGTCCAATTCATTTGGTTTGACCGGGATGACTTTTTTAAAAGAAGAATAGCGGCTCAAAAAAGCAGATTTTGAATGGAAGGGGTGTTTCTCGCCGTCTTTTATGAGCCAGATGCCGCCGTCTTCGCTGTTTTGCAGCAGAGCACCGTCCATATAGCTGACGGCAAACCATTTTTCCCAGAGTTCTGATAAAAGTTCGTTGCCGTGTAAGTGGGGAGTATAGGTGTAGAGGGCGCGAGTAGCATCATTTTTGATGGTGACCTTGGTGTTGTCTATGGTGTATGTTTCTCCAACCTGAAATTTAAATTTGTCCGGGTTGTCATAATAAAAACGGGTACCACCAGCGCCCCAGTCAACTTGGCTGAAAAACCCTTTGTATTTTTGGACGCCAGGATCACCTTTGCTGCAGCTATCGCAGATGCCATAGCCAGTGGCCCAATCATATTGGTCTGTAGAGGGATTTTGATCAGTGACAAGGCTTTGTTCTTTTTGTAAGAGAGTCAGGATATAGCGAGGGCTTATTTTGTGGAGACGGGCGGTGTCATAGATGATTTGAGCGGCGGTTACTTTGATATTTGGGTCGATATATTTAGCCAGTGGACTATTTTTAACCTCTAGAAATTCTTGGATTTGGTCCATGCGCATGCTTTCATAGTTTGTCAGCTCTTGATCGGAAATAATGAATTGGGGATTGAATTGTGCAGAAGCACAAAAGACGGGATAAAATGAGCTAACTAAAAAATAAAGTAAACTAAAAATAGGGGTTAATTTTTTTATTTTTACCATAAAAATTTTTTTGAATTGGTAGGGTTATTATAACATTAATTAATGGTTTTTGGCAACGATAAACGACAACTAGCAGAAACTACGCATTTATTAAATAAAGAATTAAATAACGGCGATTTTTAACTTTTTATATTATCGTTATTTATAATATTTATGTTATAATAATATTAATGACCAGAGAAAAGATATTGCCAAATCAGTCTGGACTGACGCTGATGGAGATTTTGGTATCTCTAGGGATTTTTTTATTGATCAATGTTTTGGTTTGGGTTTTCGTAAAGCAGAGCTATTTTTTTCAGAGTTTTGCTTTTGAGCAGGCGACTTCTATCAGTGAGGCGCAGAGAGGGGTGGAGACAATGGTCAAAGAAATACGCGAAGCAATGCCGGCTGATACTGGGGCTTATCCGATAGAAAAAGCTGATGAGTTTGAGTTGATATTTTTTAGCGATTATGACCGAGATATTTCAGTAGAGAGAGTCAGATATTATCTAAATGGCTCTGATTTTATCAAAGCTGTGACTGAGGGCTCGGGTACACCTCTGCAATATTTACCACAAAATGAGGTTTCAACTATTTTGTCGCGTTATGTAAGGAATGGTGAAGATGAGCCAGTTTTTACATATTACAATGGTGACTACCCAAACGATTCAGAAAATAATCCTTTAGTCACGCCAGCTGATCCAATGGTCTTGAAGTTGATACATGTTCACTTGAAGATCAATGCTATACCGGACAGGGCACCAAAAGAATTTATTCTTGATTCAGATGTGCAGGTTAGAAACCTTAAAGATAATTTGTAATTTTAAATTTTTAAATATAAAAATATGAAAAGCGTAATAAAAAAAGTATGTTTGGTGACAGTGGATATGGGCTATGGACACCAAAGGGCGGCTTTTCCTTTGAGGTTTTTGGATCGGCACGAAGAGATGATTTTGGCCAATAATTATACGGGTATACCGGAAAAAGATCTAGAGGTTTGGAATCAGGGTCGTAAGCCATATGAATTTATCTCCAGGGCCAAACATATTCCTATAATCGGTGACGCCTTGTTTTGGGGGATGGACCAAATGCAGAAGATCAATGATTTTTATCCGAGAAAGAAAGAGTGCCGTCCGAGCTGGCAACTCAAAACAAATATGGCAATAATCCGGAGCAAGCAGTGGGGCAAGGATTTGATAGACAAGCTGGACCGGGAAGAATTGCCACTTTTGACCACCTTTTTTACAGTAGCTTATATGGCGGAAGAATTTAATTATCGCAATGATATTTATTTGGTAGTGTGCGATGCGGATGTATCTCGGGCTTGGGCGGCACCAAATCCGGCCACTAGCAAAATAAAGTATTTTGCTCCAACCAGAAGAGTATATGAGCGCCTGCAATTGTATGGTGTGAAAACAGAAAATATTTATTTTACCGGTTTTCCTCTGCCAAAAGAAAATACCGGCGAGGAAAAATTGGATATTTTAAAGCAAGATCTAGCCAATAGACTCAGAAATCTCGACCCAAAAAATTTTTATATAAATAAATATAAAAAGACGATAGAAGAATGTCTTGGTGAATTTAGGGTGCCGGAAAAGTCGATGCACCCGCTGACTATCACTTTTGCGGTAGGTGGTGCCGGAGCCCAAAGAGAAATGGGCGCAAAATTATTGAAGAGCATGAAACACAATTTGGGCCGGGGAGAAGTACGTATAAATTTGATAGCTGGGACGCACAAGGATATTTATGAATATTTTATGGAGAAAATAAATGAATTTGGTTTGGTAGAAATTTTGAATAAAAATGTTTTTATTTTATATGAAGAGACAAAAGAGGACTATTTGATGAGGTTTAATGAAATTCTACGGACAACAGATATCTTGTGGACCAAGCCATCGGAGTTGTCTTTTTATGTAGCTTTGGGTTTGCCGATAATTATTACAGAGCCGCTGGGTAGTCAGGAAGTTTTTAATCGCAAGTGGTTGGTTGGCATTGGGGCGGCCATGGATCAGGAAAATATAAATTATGCTAACGAGTGGTTGTTTGATTGGTTGAATTCTGGTTGGTTGGCAGAGGCGGCAATGCAGGGATTTTTCGAGGCGCCGAAATATGGGACATTTAACATCGAAAAAGTAATAAAAGGTGAGTTGAAGGATATAAGAAAACCTGATACAATATTTCAGTATTAGGACATTTAAACATATAAATATTTAAGCATTTAAAATTATGCCAGAATGTATTTTTTGTAAAATTATCAAAGGTGAGATACCATCTGATAAAATATATGAAGATGACTTGGTTTTGGTTTTTTTAGATATTAGTCCGATAAATAAGGGCCATGCTTTGGCGGTGCCCAAAGAACATTATGAAAATTTGTTGGAGACACCAGAGGAATTAGCCGGAAAAATGATGGCAGTCGTGAAAAAGGTGGCTAAGGCAATAAAAATTATCACGAACGCTGAGGGTATAAATATCGGTATAAATAATGGTTTGGCTGCTGGACAATCTGTATTTCATGCCCATATTCATGTGATACCTAGATATCTGAATGATGGTTATAAATTGTGGGGCAGCGATAAGATTTATGGTCCAGGTGAGAGCCAGATTTTGGCGGAAAAAATTAAAAGTGAAATAAATTAAAAGAGATAATTGAGTTGACAATAATATTCTTTCGCTATAAAATGATAAAAACTAAATTTATGAAGATAGTAGTTATAGGTTCTCATGGAACAGGAAAAACAACATTAACAAGAGGTATTTATAATTATTTAAAGGAGGATAGCAAGATGAAGGTTTGTGTAACTGGTGCTCATGGAACTGGCAAGACGACCCTATCAATGTTTTTGTCTGGTAGGATAAAATGGAGATATTTGCCAGAATCTCCAATGCAAGCGGTGGTGAGGGGATTCGATATAAACGAAAATACATCGCTTGCGACTGAGTGGTGGATTATTGCCAAACAACTGGAAATGGAACTTTTAACCCCAGAGCCTTGGGTATCTGATAAATGCTTGATTGATATATTGGCATACGCCAGATATCTATTTCGCAAAAACAAGGCTTTTCTCCGAGCAGTGGATTTATTGAAAGAACACATTAATTATGATTTGGTATTTTATCTGCCAAGTGGTGAGTTCCCCATTGCTGATGACGGCTTCCGGTCACTTGACCCGGCATTCCAGAGGGAGATTGACAGGATTATAATAAAAATAATGCGGGAGCTAAATATAAAGTATCATCGATTAGTGGGTAACCCGGAGCAAAGATTTATGGAGGCAAAAAGAATAATTGATAAAAGACTCAGTGTTTAAATCATAAAATAGGCTGGTTTTTAATAAAGACTGGCCTATTTTTTAATAATATTATAAATAGCGGGTTGCGCCCCCGTTTTTATTTTTGGCCAAAATAGAGATAATTTATTAATTAGCATTGACAGATATATTTAAATATGTTAAGGTATAGACTCTTATAATGGGATTTTTTGCTGGTATTTTTGGGCAAATGGAGTTATAATAATAGGACCCAAAAATGCAAGTAAAAAATTCCAAAAACAAAAAAATATTCCAGCCCCTGCAATCGCCGGAGATTTTTGGTTAAACGAAATTTTCTGCAGTTGTGGGGGTCTGGAGTAGAAGAATACCCCTTTAAAAATTACATAACAAAATAGAAGGAGGTAAAAGGAAAAGAAAATCGTCCCCTTTAACCAGTCGGCCCTTGGGAAGGGCCTTAATTCACATGTGTAAGAAGAAAGTTTATGTGGAGGTATTGAAAATGAAGAAAGCGATGTTTTTGATGTTTATGTTGGCCGTCTTTTTGGCCAATGTTTTCGCAGGCAATGAGCCAACCTATGGAGTGGCCAATGTTGACGGCAATGCCAGTGAATGGAACCTGACCAACGATTTTTTTGCCGACATGTATCGGGCAGCCAAGCCCGATAAACCAGTGGAGTCCAAACTCTACCTGCGTTACGACTGCCAGACCAAAACCCTGTATGCCTTGGTGCTGGTTGTGCCGGACGTGCAGGCCCTGGTCTTGCCCGACGATGCTTTCATAAAACTGGGCAACAGTACCAAACTGGTTGACGGCAATTATGGTGATGACGGTGTCGTGCCAGATTTTGCCTGGGTCGGTTTGAGCCAAAGTGGCCAGGTGGCTACGGGTTGGGAGGCCTCGGTTCATCTCGAGCCCGGCTATTACCCAGACCTTAATGTCCACATACAAGTGATCCACGACGGCCAACAAACTTCGGCTGTCAAAGATCGCGCGATCCCACTGCTTATTGATTGCCCACCCCCGACTGGTGAGTTCAAAGTGGGCATCAAGGATGATATTTTCCTTGGACAAAAAACGCTTGCCTGGACTGGTTTTAAAACCGGCAATCAGGATGGCGGTTGTCCTGGTACTTATCAAGCCAAAGGCAAGGTGTCGATCGATACCACGGCTGGACAAAGCGTGTTGAATTACAGCGTCAGTGGGCTGGTTGTCGTGACGTATGAATGCGACGGCCAGTACCCGCCCATGGCATTCAGTGTCGTCAAAGACAGTCTGTTCGCCAAAGTAAAAGGCATCTGGCAGCTTTTGGGCCAGAAATCTTTTGCTGGCATGACCCTTGCCTGCGGTCAGACATGGACTGGTAATTTTGCTTACAATTTTACTTATCAGCCCGGTATGACCAAACTGAAAAAGGTGGACGTGGCATATTACGGTGAGGGACAGTCTGTTCGTTTTGAAGAGGAATATAATCTGCCCGCGCCAGTCATGCAAAACGGCTGTATCCTGGTGTATCATCGCTGGGACGGCCAGCCGGAGAAATTTTTGGGCCAGGTTTGTTATACTGATCAACTGCCCAAAGTTTTCAATGTTGATTCCACCGTCACCTACAGCGAGCCGGGCGATTATAGCTTCAAAAACTATTTTCGCACCAGCGACGGTCAGAGCGGCGAGGCCACGCACTCTTTTCTGATCAAAGAATGTCCGCCTGAAAAAGAGCTGGAGCTTTTTAAAGTCTGGCTTTACAACGGACAGGAGGGTGTGCCGCCCGATGTATTGGAAAATTTTCGGGTAGTGGCCACGAGCGATATCGACAAACTGGTTTATGCAAAAATTGGTGGCGTGCTCGCCTGGCGTGATACTCAAGGCAATCTTCGTAATAAGCTCAAATACATTCTTGCTTCGAGCATTAATGTGGTTGAGGAAAACCCGCCTTTCGGTTGGGTAAACACCGGCGGCCTTGGCCAGATCACGCCGTTGAACAGCAAGCATTATGTGTATAACTCGAAAGAGTTTACCGAGTGCGATCCGGACGATTTCAATGTGATGATCATTGTGCAGAAGGATGGCCAGCCCGTGGCCGGAGTGACTATGAACGTCTACATTCCGGTGATTCTCGGGGGGGACGGCGATCATCTGCTTACCTTCAACTCGGACGGATCGGTCACGGCCAAATATGTGGGTAAAGGGAATGGCGATTATGTCACTGGGCAATGCCATTCTTTCGACTACTGGTATTATCGTTGGGGTGGCAAGGGCAATCTGTTGGAAAACAGCTTACTTTGCTGGGATAACAAAACCCTTCCTACACGGCCTGTGGTATTTGAGTTGTTTGCACCGCAGGGTCAGGTTTTTGCCATTAATGGCCAGCCCAAATATACCCGCTCTATTCGGTTTGATTTGAAGACCCCTGGCATGGATGCCGAGGGTCATGTCAATATCATCCCCAATTTCCCGGAATGGTATACCGATTGGGTGTTTGAGTTGGTCGGCGCGGCACAATTTGCTGCCAATCCAATCACTTTTGCGGGGGCACCAGAACGTCTTGTTTTTGAACAAGGTACGCCAGCTTTTCCTGGTGAGGATTGGAACAATGCCGTTGATTTGGATCATGACGGCTGGGATGGAACGGTTACTGCCAAGGGGCCGGCCAATAATCCCGCTGGACCGGCTTGGGCCACCTTCAGTTTTGCCGATGGTAAACCCCGGGGTATTACCGGCATTTATATGCAAACGGCTGGACCCGGTCTCAGTAACGAGAGACAAGCTGCCAAGTTTGATATTTACGGCAGCTTGGATGGTGTTAATTACACTCGGCTGCTGAGGCAAACACGTGAGTGGGGTGGCGCATTGCGCAATTTTAATGTTGCCCCTATGAACGTGCGCTATGTGAAGCTGGTGCTTAATACGCCGCAATATACCAGCGGCAACTGGCGCCAGCTCGTGGAATTTGGTGTGGTTTTTGGACAGGTGCCTTCTTATGCCAGGACCACTGGAGAAGACGAGTTGGAAATCGCAGCGGCCCCAGCCGAATTTCAACTGGAACAAAACTATCCCAATCCGTTTAATCCAGTCACTTCGTTGCGTTATCAGTTGTCGCAGGATGTACACGTGACGCTGGCGATATTCGATATCTCCGGTCAGCAAGTGGCGCGGCTGGTGGATGGAAATCAGGCGGCGGGATGGCATAACGTCAGATGGGATGCCGCGGGCATGCCAAGCGGCGTATATTTTGCCCGCATCGTCGCCGGCGAGTTCTCCGACGTGAAACGGATGATGCTACTCAAATAAAACAAAGGAAAAACAAAGGCCATAAAATAGGACTTGGCCAGTCCAGCCCTCGAGGTGAAAAACTTCGAGGGCTTTTATTTTGGTGATTTTTGTTCTTTGGAGGCTATTATGATATAATAAAATAGCGAAAAAGGGGGAGAAAGGGTGAAATTATGCAATTATCTGGTTTGCAGAAATACATACTTTTAGAATGTTTAAATGCCAAAAATGGCAGGATTTTTCGGGGCAGTTTGGCTAATTTTTATAGTCGAGCGAAAATGCCGCCCAAAAAAGAATTAATGGTGAAAATTATTACTCAAAGTATAGAGCGGTTGATAAAAAGAGATTTGGTGGTGGGGTTTGGAGAGATCACGAGTGAGAAGCAATTTATCAAAGAAATCAAAATAACTAGCGTGGGCAGGAGGGTGGCGAAAAAGCTATTAGGGGAGCAGATGAGAATACCACTGAAGGCGGGTAGGAAAGTAGGGAAGTAGGGTGGTAGGTAAATTCAAAATCTAAAATTCTCGTCTCGCCGATGGCGAGCCGAGGCGGGCAAAATCCAAAATAAATTACAAATTAAATTATTTATTGCTATGAACAAAAAGTTGATCAAATACTTGGATGACAACAAGATTAAGTATGAATTGATGGAGCACAGGGTGGTTTATACGGCTTATGATGTGGCGGCGACAATGCATGTGAAGCTGGGGGAGATCGCCAAAAGTTTGCTCATAAAGTTTAATAAGCCCTTTGAAGATGGGAAAAAACCTTATGCCTTGGCGGTGGTGGGAGCCGATAAAAATATTGATTTGAAAAAGCTGGCTAAAGTGGTGAGCGACTGGGCAGTGAAATTGAATAAAGAGCTAAGAATGAAGAAGCCCGAGAAGGGCAAAAAGCCGGTGGTGGATATTTATAATAAGGTGGCCAAAGTTGATTTGCCCAAAGAAAAAGACATGAAGGACAAATTTAAAGTTCCGGCTGGAGCAATGTCGGCTTTTGGCTCGTTTTATAAATTGCCGGTGTTTGTTGATAAAGGTTTTGCTAAAAAGGAAAAAGCGATTTTTGCGGCGGGGAGCTTTACGGAGAGCGTGAAGATGCCAGTCGGTAGTTTTGTAAAAATGGAAAAAGCAATGTCAGGGGTGTTTGCTGTGCCAAAGAAGGCGAAGAAAAATATCAAAAAAAACAAGAAGAAATAAAATAGAAATTTATTGCAAAAATATGATAAAGAAGACAAGTGTTTTGTTTTTACTTCTAGCCTTTTTTTTGCCGTTGGTAGGAGTGAGGGCCGATGGCATGATCATACCAGAGCCAAATTATCATGCTTGGGAGACTGATCAAAAGGCAGTAATATTTTATGAGGGTGGCCAAGAGACATTGGTAGTTTCAACGTCGTTTCAGGGAGATGCCAAGAGTTTTGCCTGGATAATTCCAACCCCGAGTCAACCAAAGGTTAGTAAGGGTTCAGACGAATTGTTCACGTCTTTGGCGGAGCTGACGAACGTTTATAAAGGTGTCCAGCGGAACACGATGGATGTTGGTTATGGGGTGACGCAGGCGATAGAAGAGGACGTCAGGGTGATAGAAACAAAAAAGATAGATTATTATGATGTGACTGTTCTCGAGGCAAACGAGGCGACATCTTTGAGCCGGTGGTTGAATGATAATGGTTATAATTACCCTGAGTCCGGTAGGTATATTTTAGAAGATTATATAAAAAATGGTTGGTATTTTACAGCCGTGAAAATTAATGATGAATATTGGTCAGAGGCTCTAAAGGGGCAATTGAGAACCGGACATGCTACGCCTCTAAAATTTCAATTTAAAACCGATAAGATTGTTTACCCAATGAGAATTTCTTCAATAGTTGATTATGCGATTGACGGTCAGAATAATCCCTATGGGTATTATTATAATAGGAATGTCGGGGTGTTGCTCTATGTAATCGCCGACAATAAACAGACATTGCCAGGTTTTAATATTGATTATGCCGGGTATATAAAAAAAGAGACAATAGAAAAATTGGCTTATAATGACCAAGGTAGCCCATGGCTAAAAACAGAAAATAATAAGTATTTTTTAACAAAATTATATCGTTCAATGGGCAGAGCGGAGATGACCAGCGATTTGTATTTTCGTCAGGCAGACGATAACAAAACAGTAAATGCCCCAGAGGAGCAAATTAATAAATATGCTGGTTTTATTATTGTTGCTTCTGTGGGTGGTTTTATTTTTTTGGTTTTGTTGATTTTGTTATTTATTCAGGGTAGAAGGAAGGAATAATAAAAAATGAAAATTATAAAATAATTAATTATAAAATATATGCCTAATGTTTTACCTCAAGGGCAGACGTCAACGCCCGAGAGCACGCCCAAAAAGCACAGGGTTTCTTTTCTGGCAGTAGTTTTAACGATGATTTTGGCGGTTGTTATTATTCTTTTGGGGGAAAGGATAATGTTCGATCTAAATAGAGCCGCCAACCCATTAGTGAAAGATAATGTGGTTTATAACAATTATGACTATACATCGGGTTATATGGGTGGGGGCATGAGCGCTGGTTTGGTAATGGAAAAATCTTCTCTCTCTGGTGCGAGGGTTTATTATTATGGTAGCCAGTCTGGCCAGTATAAGTTATATAAAATTTTGATTCACGCCGCTTTTGTTTTGCCAATTTTCCTTTTGTTTTTTTTGGTTTATTATTGGGTGAATATAAGGAACCGCGGTTCTTATTTGAAAGTCGTAGTCTGGGGTTATATGGTGGGGGCTATTTGGTTTTTGCTGCACCTGATTGGTGAAACGGCAGGTTATGTGATTGATCAATATAAAAATTCAGCGGTTTATATTATTTTAGTATTTATAGCTGTAGTTTTGACATCATTAGCTGTTTTTTTACAGAAGAAGAGTAATATTAATAACGAAAATTAATATTTATGCATTACGAGATAAAAAAGATAGATATTTGGACGCTAGCTAGATATTCTGGGGTATTTTTCTTTTTGCCAGCGTTGATTCCCATGGTCGTTGGTTTGTTGACCATGGCCTTGTATAGATATGGCAGGTTTGACTTTCAGCAGCTTTTTTTTATTATCTTGCCGTTGTTGGTTTATGTGGTGGGATTTTTGGTGGGTTTGATTTTTGGTTTAATTTATAATGTTTTAGCAGGTCGGATAGGTGGGATTAGGCTGGAGATTGATTATAGCGAGGAACAAAAATAGTTTTATTTATGCAAATAAAGGTGGACAACTTTGAGGGCCCGCTTGATTTGTTGCTACACTTAATAGAGAGTGAGGAATTGGATATTACGACAGTTTCTTTGGCTCAAGTAGCGGATCAGTATATTGGGTACATTGAATCTTTGCCGGAAAAGCAGCCGGATTTGTTGGCTGATTTTTTGTTGATTGCCGCCAAACTTTTGTTGATAAAATCAAGGGCTTTATTGCCAGAAATATTTCAAGACGAAGACGGTTCTTTGTACGATCTGGAGAGGCAGCTCAAGATGTATAAGAAGTATTTGGAGGCAAGCAAGGAAATAGAAAAATTGGTGGCCCAAAAAAGGTTTGCCTTTGGGCGACCAGAATATATCAGGCCGGCTGGGGCAAAATTTGTGCCGCCAAAACAACTTAACAAAAACAAATTACATCAGACAATGAAGACAATAGTGGGTGAGCTCAGTGCTTTGGCGCGCTTACCAAAAAAATCTTTGGAGCGAGTGATCTCAATAAAAGAAAAAATAGAAGAAATCAGGCAATTATTAAAACAGAGAGATTTTATACATTGGCACGAGCTGATAGAAAAAGCCAAAGACAAGACAGAAATTATTGTGAGTTTTTTGGGGATATTGGAGCTCAATAAGCAAAAAAATCTCGAGATAGAGCAGGCCGAGGTTTTTGGAGAGATAAAAATAAAAAATATAAATAATATTGTTTTATGATTAGTTCAAAAGTAGAGTCAATTTTATTTGTTTTAAATAAGCCAATTGGAATAAAGGATTTGGCCAAAATATGCGAACGGTCGGTCGAGGAGATCGAGGTGGTATTGGAAAATTTGAAAAATAAATATAATCACAAAGAAAGTGGCATTAATGTTTTGGTTACCGGCAAAGAGGTGCAGATGGTTAGCAACCCAGAAAATAGAAAGCTGATAGAGGGTTTGGTCAAGGAAGACATAGAGGGGGAGCTCACCAGACCGCAGTTGGAAGCGTTGACGGTGATAGCTTATCGAGGGCCGATCACAAAGATGGAGCTGGAGCAGATACGCGGGGTTAATTGTACTTTAATCTTGAGGAATTTGATGATAAAAGGGTTGGTAGAGGTAGAGGAGGATAAAATAATAGACAATAATAAATATAGAATAACGGTAGATTTTATGAGACACCTTGGTATAATGGAACAGGGTGAGTTGCCAGACTATGAGGAATTATCAAAATCAGAAACAATAGAGGAGGTAATGCGAGGTAATATTAATTAGTATGTTTAATTTTTTAGTAAGTATATTGATAGCCAGTCAGTTGGTAGTGCCGCTGACAGAAATAGCTAATATTGTCGACCAAAAGGAGACATACCCGAGGAGGATAGATAATGGTAGCTTTGGTCCGGTGATTGAAGCCGGGAGCGCGCTTGTGATGGACGCAGAGTCGGGCAAGGTTTTATATCAAAAGAATGGTTTCGAGCCGAGGCCAATAGCGAGTATAACCAAACTAATGACAGCTTTGGTTTTTTTGGAAAATAATTTGGAGTGGGACAGGGAGGTAGTAATAACAAAAGATGATAAAGAAAGTGGTGGGAAGGTGGTGGTGTCTCCGGGTGAAAAACTGAAACTAAGAGATTTGTTTAATGTGGCATTGGTCGCCTCGGTTAATAGTGCAGCCTATGAACTGGCCAGAGTGACTGATTTGAGCTATGATGATTTTATAAAGAGAATGAATAGTAAGGCCAAAGAAATTGGCATGATGAATGCCAATTTCGTGGAGCCAACCGGGATTGACGAACATGACAGGGCGACGGCGATGGATGTGGCGAAGTTGATCCAAAGCGCCATCAAGGAGGATGATATAAAAGAAGCCTTGACTACGACAAGCTATACATTTTTTTCAGTGGAAGGGTCGAAATATACAATAAAAAATACCAACAAGCTGCTCAAAAGCTATTTAGATATTTGGGGTGGCAAAACTGGGTATACAGAAGAAGCCGGATATTGTTTGGCTAATTTGGTCCACAACAAAGAGAGTGGCAAGAACATTATAGTGGTAATTTTGGGAGCTGGTTCTGAAGAAGAAAGATTCCAACAAAATAAATTTTTATCCCAATGGGTTTTTGACAATTGGGAGTGGAAAAAACAATAATGCCTCAAGAATTAACAGTTTTTTTGACAGCTATGACCCCTCTCGGAGAGCTAAGGGCGGCTTTGCCATTGGCGCTCCTAGGTTTTAAAATGAGTTTGTTTGGTGCTTATATAATTTCTGTTTTGGGCAATATGGTGCCGGTGTTTTTTTTGCTTTTATTTTATCGTTATTTGGCAGAATATTTAATGAAGAAATTTGTTTGGGCCAAGCGTTTTTTTGGTTGGCTGTTTGAAAGGACTAGAAAAAATTTTAAGGGTGATTATGAGAAATGGGGCAAGTTAGCCCTTATGATATTCGTGGCAATACCTTTCCCAATGACGGGGGCCTGGAGTGGGGCCCTGGTTGCTTGGTTGTTTGGTTTTAGATATTGGGAGAGCATTTTTTTTATTTTTATGGGCGTGTGCCTGGCCGGAGCAATAGTTGGGGCGGTGGTTGTTGGCGGGTCGGAGTTTTTTAAAATTTTATTTGTCAGCTAAATTTAATAATATGGAAGCACATAAAAAGATATATTTAATAGCCAATTGGAAGATGAAACTTGGCCATGAGGCGAGTATGGAGGTAGCAAAAGAGATAAAAAAGAGATATAAAGGCGAAGAGGGGCTGGAGCTGGTTGTTTGCCCGGCAGCCACAGATCTGGCAGAGGTGGGCAGGGTTTTTAGGGGAACAGACATAAAACTGGGGGCACAAAATATTTTTTATCATGACTTTGGATCTTATACGGGGCAGGTATCGCCCGCCGTTGCCAGGGAGTTGGGTTGCGAATATACCATAGTTGGACATTCAGAAATGAGAAAATTGGGTGAAACCGATGACGATGTCAACAGAAAAGTGGGGGCGGCTCTCAAAAATGGTCTAACCCCAATAGTCTGTGTGGGCGAGACATTTGAAGAATATCAAGAGAAGAAAACCGAGGTGGTGATAATAAATCAAGTGACAAAAGCCTTAGAGGATATAAAATTTGAAAAGGATCAAAAAGTTATTATTGCCTATGAGCCGGTGTGGGTGATAGGCAGTGGGCAGGCGGTAGAACATGGCGTTTTTCAGCACATCGTTCAGATTATTGTGCATACGGCGGTGGAGCTGGGCGCGGATGTCGTCGACAAATTTGAGGTTATTTATGGCGGCAGTGTTGATGAAGAAAATGTGCGAGATTTTATTATGGGTAATATTTCTACGGGGGTGATAGTGGGTAATAACAGTTTGACAGCGGAAAAATTTTTGGCTATTGTGAACGAGGTAAAATAATATGGTTTATTTTATTTTAGTTTTCATAATTATTTTTTGTTTGGCGGTTATTTTTTATTTAGTTGGCAACAAAGTGCGTAAATTAAAATTGATTGCCGTAGAAGAAATACCCCAAGAAAGACAAACAGAAGTCAAGAAAAGGCTTTTGGAGATTAAATTACAGAAAAAACTTTCTTCTTTCGTGAGAAAGATTTTTGGGTCAGTGTTGAATTTTTTTAAAAGCGCTGTTTCTAAAATGAAGCGAATCTTTGTTTTTTTTGTTAATTTTAAGAAAGTAAAATTGTTTAAAAAAGAAAAAGAAACCGGGGTGATAAAAAGGGAGATAAAAACTGGTATTTTGGCAAAAGACAAATTGGCTGAAGCCGAAGTTTTGATGAAAAAGAGGAAATGGGACGAGGCTGAGGAAAAATATATTGATATTTTAAAGGATGATCCAAAGAATGTGGGTGTTTTTATGGCTTTGGGTGATATTTATACAGCTAGAAAAGAATGGCAGTCGGCCGAGGAAACCTATCGACACATAATGAGAATAGACCCAAGTTTTTTACCGGCGCAAAAAGAACTTGGTGATGTTCTGGAGAGTGTTAAGAGCTGGGAAGACTTGAAAAAATTAACCCAATATATTTTAAAGAATGGTCATGAGGAGTTGTGGGTTTTTTTGAAGTTGGGTTTGAGTTATAAGAAGACAGGCTACCCGGATATTGCTGAAGAGTATTTTGAGAGAGCGGTGGAGCTGGAACCCAAGAACGAGTCGGCGCTTGACTATTTGATTGAGACGGCTATAATAAACAAAAATAAACCATTGGCGCTTAAAGCTTTTAACACGTTACTTGGTGTGAGCGCAGATTTATTAAAAATTCAGAGTTATAAAGATAAGATCGATATTCTTTAGTCAATAAAATACATTATCCGCCGTCTTAGCTCAGTTGGTAGAGCAACTCCATGGTAAGGAGTAGGTCCGCGGTTCAAATCCGCGAGACGGCTCCAGTAAATATTTTTAAATCGCCCCGATGTAGATCGGGGCGATTTTATAATTTGTAGTTTTTTGGTATGATTAAATTATAAACTAAGATTATAAAAATATGAAAATTATTATAAATTGGTTGATAAATACCGTGGCGGTGACAATTGCCGCTTATGTGATACCGGGGGTGAGGCTGGAAGGATTCTGGTCGGCGTTTTTTGCGGCCGTGGTTTTGGGATTGGTTAATGCCATAATAAAGCCAATATTTATTATTTTGACTTTGCCTATTAATATTTTGACTCTTGGTCTTTTCACTTTGGTGATAAATGCGCTGATGGTACTTTTGGTGGGTAAATTGGTACCCGGGTTTGAGATTGTCGGTTTGTGGCGGGCGATGCTATTTAGTATTATTTTGACGATTATCAACGCTATTCTAAATTCAGTAGTTAAAGAATAAATTTTATGAAGCAAATAAAATTAGTAATTTTGTTTTTAGCGCTGGGAATTTTGTTTGTTTTGCCAAAAATCGTTTGGGCAGAGCAGATTGATAATTATAAAGTGAATATTGTCGTCAACGCCGACAGTACTATATTGGTGGAGGAAAGAATTGATTATAATTTTGGCACAGAACAAAGACATGGTATTTATCGCGATATCCCTTATAAATATCAGGCGCGTGGTGGAAATTATAAACTAGAGATAGATAGCATATCAGTGACCGATGAGACGGGCGGAGCGATAAATTTTGAAACCAGTAAGAGTGGTGGAAAGTTAAAAATAAAAATTGGTGACGTGGACATTTATGTGACTGGGCAAAAGATTTATACCATAAGATATAGAGTCAAGGGCGCGATAAATTATTTTGCGGACCACGATGAGCTGTATTGGAATGCGACAGGCAATGATTGGCCGATGAATATTATTAATACTGAAGTGGTAGTAAAATTGAATTTTTTGAATACTAGTTCCCAGGAAATAACAGCGGTTTGTTACGCTGGTGGATTGGGTGTCCAAGATAGTAGTAATTGTCATTTTGCTTTTGGTGGTAATGGTGTCGGGTTTAAGAGCGGGTCATTGTACTCACGTGAAGGGCTGACAGTTGTGGTCGGTTGGCCAAAGGGATTTACCAAAGAACCAGGATTTTTGGATAAGGTTATCAAGAGGCTCAAAGATAATGGGGTTGTGTTAATGCCGATTTTAGTTTTGATTTTTTTATTTTGGTATTGGAAAAAATATGGTAAAGATCCTGCAGGCAGGGGGACAATCATCGCTGAATATGAGCCGCCAGTCGGAATTTTGCCGGGAGAAGCCGGAGTGGTTTATGATGAGAAATACCAGACCAAAGATTTGACAGCAACAATTATTGATCTGGCAAGGAAGGGATATTTGAGAATTGAGGAGATAAAAAAAGATTTCTTGGGGATTAAAACTGGCAAAGATTGGAAAATTACCAAGATTAAAGAGTGGGATGGCGAGCGTAATTTTGAATATAGTGTGTATGATTCTTTTTTGCAAAATGAAGTGATTATTTCAAAATTGCGTAGCGATGTGACTTTTGCGAAAAAAGCCAAAGAGGTAAAGAAGGAAATTTATGAGGCCGTGCGGAGTAAAGCTTGGTTTACAAAGGATCCGGAGAAACAAAGAGCAACTTTTGTTGCTATCGGTTGGTTATTTTTGGGGTTGTTATATTTTTTGGGAGGAATAGTTTTGGATTTTGGCGGTGGAATAGCGATTGGGTCACTGGTGATTTCTGGGGTGTTGTTTCTTGTTTTTTCTGGTATGATGCCCAAAAGAACCAAAGAGGGGGTTTTGATGAAAGAAAAGCTCGAAGGATTTAAATTGTTTTTATCAGTAACTGAAAAAGATAGAGTGAGTTTTCATTTTTCACCCTCAGCTCATCCGGAAAAATTTGCCGAGTATTTGCCTTGGGCGATTATTTTTGGAGTAGAGAAGGAGTGGGCAAAAGTGTTTGAGGGGATAGACTTGCCGCAGCCAGATTGGTATGTGGGGACATGGGCCGGAAATTATACAGCTTTGGCCTTGGCTGATTCGATGGGGTCATTTAATAATTCTTTTAGTAAAACCGCTGTTGGGTCAGCGGCGGCGGGTGGTAGGTCTGGTTTGGGCGGTGGTGGATTTTCTGGTGGCGGCTTTGGCGGCGGCGGAGGGGGTAGTTGGTAGGAAAATTTATAAAGTATTATCTATGATGTATTTTGAAAAAATAATTTTTTGAATTTACATATGTTAGAAAAAGTAGAGATCACACAAGAGGAAATGGAAAGAGCCAGATTTAGAAATTTACAGGTTTGTATATTGCAAGCCGCTGAACGGCGAGGAGTGTTAGAACATCAAGAAATTGCTGGTTTTTTAGAGGAAAATGCTGCAGAGTTGAGGGGGTTTATAGAAGATTTGGTTGATAGAGGCTTTATTAATGACGAAATAATAGAGGCGGGAGTTATTTATATAAAAACGCATATGCCAGCCGAGCCATAAAGGTATTTTAATTTTAATTAATTTTCCTCAAATTTTTTTGATAAGAAATAGCAAAGCGGTGGGCTTCGTCGCGGGCGCGGATAAGCAAATTTTCGTTGGCTTGAATAAAGTCAGCGATTTTTTGATTGTCTTTATCAAAAATAAATTCGTTTTTTTTGCGGGTTGGGCCTTTGGCAATACCAATAACGCCAAGAGTTAAGAATATAGATTTAAGATTTAAGATTTTTAAAACAGCATTTCTTTGAGGCACGCCACCATCGACAATGATTAAGTCTGGTATGGGCCAGCTGTTTTTTAATCTTCGCTCAATAATTTCTTTGAGACAATCAACATCGCTTTGGCCGGACACGGTTTTAATTTTAAATTTGCGGTATTCCGATTTAACTGGGCCATTATTATTAAAGACAACCATGCTACCGACCTTGCCAGTGGAGCCGAGATTAGAAATGTCATAAGCTTCAATTCGGCTAGGGCGGTAGGTTGGTGGGGCGGTAGGTTGGTGGAAATTATTGAATAAATCTTTGTTTAATAGTGTCACATCTTGGATATGTTGAAGGGATTTAATCTGGTTGCGGAGGCGAGCGGCTTCTTCAAAATTTTGCTGCTTAGAAGATAAAAGCATTTGTTTTTTAAGATTAGAGAGTAATCTTTTTTTGTTGCCTTTTAAAAATTCGATTAGGGGTTTAATAACTTTTTGTTTATATACTTGCGGAGTCATTTCGCCAGTGCAAACTCCAAGGCATTGGCCGAGCTGGTAATCAAAACAGGGTTTGGGTTGGTTGGGTGCGCATCGGGAAATATAGAATAGTTTGTGTAAAAGCTTGAGAGTTTCACGGGTGTTTAAACTTGGGAATGGCCCAAAGAGTTTTTTCTTTTTTATAAGTTTATCTTGAGCGGAGTGAAAGATCCTGTGGCTAGTGTTTTTCAAAACGGGATCCCTCGACTCGTCACTGGCGTTTCTCGCTCGGGATAAATTTGATACAATTTCATGTTGTCTAATGGTTTTTAGTTTGGGAAATTTTTCATTAGTTAAATATAAATAATTCCAACTTTTGTCGTCTTTCCAATCAATATTATATTTGGGCCGATATTTTTTGATATATTGACCTTCTAAAATGATAGCTTCTAAAACCGAATCTGTTTTAAGGGTTTTAATTTTTTTTACTTCTTCAATCATGGATTCTATGGGTCGAGAATTTTTTTGTTTGCCGGCGAAGTAGCTTCTCACCCTGTTTTTTAAAGAAGTGGCCTTACCAACATAAATCAGCTCATTATTGAAATTATAAAAGAGGTAGATACCGGGAGAGGCGGGGAGAGATTTGAGTTGGGATTGAAGAATTAACATTATATATTATTTATTATTTTAAAATTTTTCGTAAATACTCGCCGGTGTAGGAAAATTTATATTGGGCGACTTGTTCGGGGGTGCCGGCAAAGACTAGTTCGCCGCCAAGGTCGCCGCCTTCGGGACCGAGATCAACAATCCAATCAGCGCATTTGATGACGTCAAGGTTGTGTTCAATTACAAGTACAGTATTGCCCTGATCAACTAGGCGCTGCAAAACAGCGATTAATTTTCTAACGTCATCATAATGCAAGCCGGTGGTAGGTTCGTCTAGCAAATATAAAGTTTTAGTAGTATTTCTTTTGGCCAGCTCGCGAGAAAGTTTTATTCTTTGGGCTTCACCGCCGGAAAGCGTGGTGGCTGATTGGCCAAGCGTCAGATAGTCTAGGCCGACTTCGTTCAAGACTTTTAGCTTATCATAAATAAAAGGAATATCTTTGAAAAATTTTTCTGCTTCGGCAATAGTCATATTGAGAATATCAGAGATATTTTTATTTTTATAATGAATCGCCAAAGTTTCCTTATTAAACCTTTGGCCACGGCAGGCGTCGCAAATGATTTCCACACTGGGCAAAAAATGCATTTCAATTTGAAGGGTCCCCCGACCTTCACATTTTTCACACCGACCGCCGATAGAGCGGTTTGAACCTTCCCGTGGCGGGATACTTGGCACATTAAAGCTAAAACGGCCTGGACCATAGCCTTTCATCCGAGCTTCCGGCGTCATGGCAAAAAGATTTCTGATTTCATCAAAAGCCTTGGTATAAGTTGCAGGATTAGAGCGAGGAGTGCGGCCGATGGGGCTTTGGTCGATTTCAATAATTTTATCAATATACTCGGTGCCGGAAACTGATTTATGTTTACCGACATGATATTTGGTATGATTGAGATGATTGCTGATAGTGCGGTAAATAATTGAATCCATGAGGGTGGATTTACCAGAGCCAGAAACACCAGTGAGACAAACAAAGCGACGGAGCGGAATTTCCACATTGATATTTTTTAAATTATTTTCACTGGCGCCAGTGATTTTTATTTTGGGCGTAGCAGGGTCGACTTTGCGGCGTTTGGCTGACAAGGGGATAGTCAGTTCGCGGCGGAGGTATTGGCCGGTAAGAGATTTTTTGGGGTCACCAATAATTTTGACATCTGGTAACTCGTAACTCGTAGATTGTAACTCGCGATTGGATTTTTTATTTATTGATTTTAAAATATCAACCGTGGGGCCGGAAAAAATAATTTCGCCACCGTTGACGCCAGCACCGGGGCCAATATCCACAATCCAATCACTCATGAGAATAGTATCTTCATCGTGCTCAACAACTATAATGGTGTTGCCAATATCAGCCAGGTTTCGGAGGGTATTGACGAGTTTTTCATTATCGCGTTGATGTAAACCAATGGTTGGTTCATCCAAAACATAAAGCGCGCCAACCAGCCGAGTGCCAACTTGCGAGGCTAGCCGGATTCTCTGGGCTTCACCGCCAGAAAGCGTGCCGGCTTTTCTATTCAAACTAATATAGTGCAAGCCGACATCCAGCATAAATTGCAGGCGATTGCGAATTTCATTTAAAACCACGCCAGCGATTTCTTTTTCACGATCAGATATTTTTTCTTCAATTTTATCCAATAATTTATAGGCTTCGCCGATGGTTTCATTGGTAAAATCCCAAATATTTTTATTGTTGATTTTGACAGCGAGGGCATTATTATTCAATCTTTTGCCGTGGCATTTGGGACAAGGAGTTTCGGAAAAAAGTCCGTCAGTGCCGAGCCCGGTGCAATATTCGCAATAACCATAAGGAGAGTTGAAAGAAAAAAGGCGCGGTTCAATTTCGGGGAATGAATAGCCATCCTTGGGACAAGAAAATTCAGTACTAAATATTTGTTCATTAGTATCTGGATAAATTACAGTGCATAGACCATTGGATAAATCTATGGCAGTTTCAATGGCTTCGTTTAGACGACGGTGAAATTCATCTTTTTGTAACGAGTAATGTGTAACGGGTAATGTGTAATTAGGATTATTTTTATCTTTCTGAGTTTTGTTAATTGTGTTTTGGGTATTGATAAGTGGAATACGATCCACGATGACCTCAATGGTGTGTTTGAAATTTTTTTGTAAAATAATCCGGTTACGCAGAGATTTTATTTTGCCGTCAACTCGGACTTCCAGAAAGCCAGAATTGTAAAAATCATAAAGCATCTGATAATATTCGCCTTTGCGGCCGCGGACAACAGGGGAGAGAATAAGAATTTCATTATCCATTTGGGTTTTTGATGATACCCCCTCCCTCCGCTTCACGGAGTGCTCCCCCTTAGTAAGGGGGAGACTTTTAAGGTGCTTGTGGATTTGGACAGCCATTTCATCGGCAGTCATTTTGGAAAGCTTGGTGTGGCAAAGCGGGCAATGTGGTTCGCCAATGCGGGCATAAAGGACGCGCAGATAATCATAGATTTCGGTGATAGTGGCGACAGTGGAGCGGGGATTGGCGCTATGTGCTTTTTGGTCAATAGAAATGGCTGGCGAGAGGCCGTCGATTTCATCGACATCTGGTTTTTGCATACCGCCCAAAAATTGACGGGCATAGGCAGAGAGTGATTCAATATAGCGGCGCTGACCTTCAGCAAAAATGGTATCAAAAGCCAGACTGGATTTGCCAGAGCCAGAGAGACCAGTGAAAACAATCATTTTGTTGCGCGGGAGCTCCAGAGAAATATTTTTGAGATTATGTTCGCGGGCGCCCTTGATTATTATTTTTTCTTGCATAAGTTTGATAATACGCAAATACCACCCTGGATTGGATATACAGGGGGTAGATGAAAGGTTTAATTGGAGTTAATTATAAAATCAAAAGGAGAAGATGTCAATTTGACGGGATTTTTGAGGGTGGTAAAATAAGGTTTTCTAGAGGATAAAAAAATAACAAAAATACAATCAATTAAAAAATAGGAAGAAGGAGGTCATATATGTGTACTATCGCAGGCGCGGTTGCCAGGAAGCCCAAAAAGAACCTCATAAGTTTGGTGGTAAAAATGCTGGGTATATTGCAGTCAAGGGGCCACGAGAGCACAGGGGTGGCTTATACTAATGGGGTTAGGATGTGGGCAGAAAAAGGGATGGGCGAGGTTAGTGGGTTTTTTACAAGATTTCTTTTAAGAAAGATCGAGATAGATAGCCCAAAAGCGATTATTGGTCATAATCGTTATTCAACAGAAGGGGGGAGCAGTTTATTAAATGCTCATCCTTTTTGGCTACACATTAGTAGCGGAAAAGTTGCTTTGGCGATTAATGGCAATACCCCCAATTTGGCGGCTAAAAAGCAGCTGATGGAAAAAAACGGAAGTATCTTCGAAAGTGGTAGCGATACGGAGTATATTTTGAAATATATATTCGAGGCGTCCAACAGGCGCTTGCATCGTTTGCTTGATGGCATAAAATATTTTATGCGGCATATTAATGCCACTTATTCGGCGAGTCTATTAATAAGGGATAAACTTTTTTTGTTTCGTGATCCTTTTAGTAATAGGCCAATACATTATGGCTGGATAGGGCAAGACACCCTTGTTTATGCTTCAGAAAATTGTGCTTTGGAGAAAATAGGGGCAAAGCGGATAAAAGAGCTGGAGCCGGGAACAATACTTGAAGTTGACATGGAATGCAATTTGATTTTGCATCGAGTTTTTTCAAAAAAACATTGCAATCAACGTTGCCAGCAATGTGTTTTTGAATTAATTTACTTTGGTCGGCCGGACAGCAAAATTTTTGGGGTACAAGTGGCTTTGTTCCGCAAGGCCATTGGTAGGATGCTTTTTGAAGAGTGCCGGGTTCACCCCGAAGTGATTGATGGCGTGCCTGATTCTGGTGTGGAAGGAGCAATTGGTTACGCGCATGCTAGCGGAATAAAACAGGATCGTTTAATTCTACGTGATGCAAAAATACCAAGAACTTTTATTACGCCTGGCCAAAAGAATAGGAGTTTGGCTGCCAGAATAAAATATACAATAGTAAAGGCTGTTGTCCGTCTTTATTCTCTCATCATGGTTGTGGATGATAGTTTGGTCCGGAGCACAACGATGAAGGAATTAATAAAGATGATCCGCAAGGCTGGGAGAAAAATCTTGAGGATTATCGTGGGGATTGTGAGTCCCAAGATAAAATTTCCCTGTTATTACGGGATTGATATGCCCACCAAGGGAGAATTAATAGCAGCTAGTAAATCAGTGGATCAAATAAGGGAAGAGATTGACGCTGATGAACTATATTATCTTTCTTTGGACGGGCTGAAACAAGTTTTAATTGACTTCGGTGCAGACCCAAAGAATTTTTGTTTTGCCTGTTTTGACGGCAATTACAAAATACCTTTAAATTAAAAACAAAAGCCGGTAGCGTGGAGAACTACCGGTTTTATTATTGTTTTTTTAATTCCCTAATTTCATCGCGTAAGATGGCCGCCAGCTCGAATTCCAAACTTTTGGCAGCCATCTTCATCTGTTGCTCTTTGTCTTTAATAATTTCAGCGATGGGGCGTTTGTCGCCCTTGAGATCTAAGGAAAGAATGGCCTCGGTTTTGGAATGAGATTTTATTTTTTTAGCAGTGTGAGAGTTGCCTTTGGCAGTAATTCCAAATTCTTCTAAAATATTTTTAATATTTTTTTCAATGGTTTTTGGAGTAATGCTATATTTTTTATTATATTTTAACTGGATTTTTCTGCGGCGATCAGTTTCTTTAAGGGCTTCTTTGATAGAGTTGGTGATGTTGTCAGCGTAAAGAATAACCTGGCCATTAATGTTTCTAGCTGCCCGACCAATTGTTTGAATTAAGGAGGTTTCGTTGCGCAGAAATCCTTCTTTGTCAGCATCAAGGATGGCCACGAGAGAAACTTCGGGGATATCTAAACCTTCGCGCAGTAGATTGACCCCGACGATCACATCTATCTTTCCTTGGCGCAGTTCGGTGATGGTTTGGATTCTTTCCAGAGTTTCTACATCACTATGTAAATATTTTACTTTTATTTTTTTTCTTTCCAGATATTCAGTCAGATCCTCGGCCATGCGCTTGGTCAGGGTGGTGACTAGGGCACGCTCGTGTTTTTTGATGCGGTCATCAATGCGGATGAGGAGGTCTTCGATTTGAGATTTATTTTTAGTTGAAGAGACAATCGGCCGAATAATAACTTCTGGATCTACGAGACCAGTGGGGCGAACAATTTGTTCGACAATTTGCTCGCTTTCGCGGATTTCATCTTCAGCTGGAGTGGCAGACATATAAATTATTTGATTGATTTTTTGGGCAAATTCATAGGCTTTGAGTGGACGATTGTCACGAGCTGATGGCAATCTAAAACCATGTTCTATTAGGACATCTTTGCGGGATTTGTCGCCATTATACATACCGCGGATTTGTGGCAGGGTGACGTGCGACTCATCGATAACAGTCAGGAATTTTTTGGAGCAATTTTGGAAGTAATCCAGTAAAGTAAAAGGCGGTTCGCCTTCTTGGCGATTTTCAAAATGGCGGGAATAATTTTCAATACCATTGCAATAGCCGATGTTTTTTATCATTTCCAGGTCATAACGAGTGCGGCGTTTTAGTCTCTCGTATTCCAAAATTTTATTTTTTTTAATAAAATATTGGAGACGTTCTTTGAGTTCGGCGTTGATCGACTTAAAGGCGCTTTCGCGCGCTTCTGGGTTGGCCACATAATGTTTGGCTGGAAAAATCCAGACATCTTTTAATTCATTTTTTATTTTTCTACTAATAGAATCTATGGCTTCGATTATTTCAATTTTATTATTAATAACAAAACGATAAATAATTTCTTCATTGACTGGCATGACTTCTAGGGTCTGGCCACGCAGGCGAAATTGGCCGCGGCGCAAGTCAGAGTTGGTGCGTTCAAATTGCATAGTGATTAATTGTTTTACCAATTTTTCACGGTCTAGGTTTTGACTTTGTTCGAGGTGTAAAACAATGCTTTCGTATTCTTCGGGCGAACCCAGACCATAAATGGCCGAGACGGAAGCCACGATAATAACATCTTGGCGGGTTAAAAGGGCTTGAGTGCAGGCATGGCGCAGGCGGTCTATTTCTTCATTGATCTGAGCTTCTTTTTCAATATAGGTATCGGTGTGGGGCAAATAAGCTTCAGGCTGATAATAATCATAATAACTGACAAAATATTCAACAGCGTTATTTGGAAAGAATTCGCGAAATTCTTGGCAAAGCTGGGCAGCCAGAGTTTTATTGTGAGAGATAACCAAAGTGGGCAATTGGACTTTTTCAATCACATTGGCTACGGTAAAAGTCTTGCCCGAGCCAGTGACGCCCAAAAGTGTTTGTTTTTTGAGGCCACGCTCAAGACCGGCGACTAATTTTTTAATCGCTTGCGGCTGGTCGCCCGAAGGTTCAAATTTTGATTGAAGTTTAAATTTCATAAGCCCTATAAGTATAACCTTAAGAGTTTATTTTTTCAAGAGTAATAATGTCCACTTTCTTTTTTAAAAAAGAAAGTGGACGGAAAGAAAAATTGCCGCTTAATAAAAAGGCAGTAAATTCGGCGCTGCGCCAAGCTGTCCGCCCAAAACTCATCCCGCCGAACCCAAGGCGGGATTCAAACAGTTGAGCGGACGGTCGCTTGTCTTTGCTTGAATTTAATCTGCCTTTTTATAATGCGGCCTTATTCAAATATTTAACGTTGACTCAAAAGTGTAATTGATAGTTGGGCTGGGGAGAGGTTTTTGACTAAAATCCCCAAAAAACATATACTTAAGATATAAATAAGCGAACTAATTAATTAAAATTCAGCCGTTTTTTAATGTGCTGGATAAAAAAGGTATATATGGAAATATCAAATCAAGATCATAGCCACAAAACAATGTGGTGGTACAAAGTTTTGGTGGTACTATGCGTGACAGCTATCGTGATAGTTTCGGTGGTTCTGGCTCTGCGCCGCAATGATTTTAATAACCAATTTTCAGTTTCGGCTACCGGTCGCGTTTTTGCCAAACCAGATATTGCCAACCTGACTGTGGGGCTCAAAACCGAAGCTAAACAGACGGCAGCTTTGGCAGTAAAGGAAAATACGACCAAGATGAATGAGATTATAAAGGTTTTAAAGGATTTGGCGATTGAAGAGAAGGATATCAAGACTACCAATTATAGTTTGAATCCGGTTTATGATTGGACAGAAAAGTCAGGACAAACACTGCGGGGTTATGAAGTTTATCAAAATGTAGAGATAAAGATTCGTGATTTGGATAAGATCGGTGATGCTATCGCCAAGACCGCAGAGAAGGGCGCCAATCAGGTGGGTAATGTCTCTTTTACTATTGATGACGAGTTTGAGTTGCGTAATCAGGCAAGGGAGGAAGCTATAAAGAAAGCCAAAGAAAAAGCAGAGAGTATCGTCGGGGCAACGGGTATTAAACTCGGTAAGATTATCAATGTTTATGAGAGTCAGGTTTATAATCAGCCATATGTTAATTATTCTAAAGACATGGCCTATGGTTTGGGCGGTGGTGGTGCTATGTCTATACCAGCACCGGAGATACAGACCGGACAAAATGAGGTGGTGGTGGAAGCGACGGTGGTGTGGGAGGTGAAATAGCCAGAATTAAGGATTATGAAGAATGAATTATGAATATTTTTATTAAAGAGTTGGCACAGCATAAAGACCAGGAAGTCACATTGCGTGGCTGGATTTATAATTTTCGCTCTTCGGGGTCAATAATGTTTTTGCAGTTGCGCGATGGCACCGGCTTTGTACAGGGAATTTTGAATAAGGCGGATGTGAGCGAGGAGAAATGGAATGAAGCGCAGAAAATTGTTTTAGAAACGTCTATTGAATTGATCGGCATAGTAACAGAACATCCAAAACATGTTGGAGAGTTTGAATTGCAAGTGAAGGACTTCAAGATTTATCAAATTCCAGTGGAAGAATACCCGATTGCCAAAAAAGAACATGGGCCGGAATTTTTGTTGGACAACCGGCATTTGTGGCTGCGGTCTTCTCATCAATGGGCGATTCAAAGAGTGAGAGATACCCTGATTCGCGGCTGCTACGAATGGATGAATGAGCATAATTTTATAAAATTTGATTCGCCGATTTTAACACCCTCAGCCTGCGAAGGCACGACCACGCTTTTTGGCGTGGATTATTTTGATTTGGGTAAGGCTTATTTATCCCAGTCAGGTCAATTATATTTGGAAGCGGCCATTGGATCTTTGGGGCGAGTTTTTGATTTTGGGCCAGTGTTTCGGGCGGAAAAATCCAAAACTAGAAGGCATTTGACAGAATTCTGGATGATGGATGCCGAAGCGGCCTTTGTGGAACATGAAGAAAATTTAAAAATTCAGGAAGAGTTAATTAGTTTTATGGTTCAAAAAATTTTGATGGAGAACAAGCTGGAATTAAAAATTTTGGAAAGAGATTTGACGCCACTGGAAAATGTGAAATCGCCATTTTATCGCATTACCCATGCGGAGGCAGTAAAAAAATTACGTGAATTGGGGAGTGACATTGGCGAGATGGATGATCTCGGGGCTGATGATGAAACCATTTTGACCAAGCAATATGATAAGCCGATTTTCGTGGAAAAATATCCGGCGGAAGTCAAAGCCTTTTATATGAAACGCGATCCACAAAATCCAAAATATTGTTTAAATGCAGATTTACTCGCGCCAGAAGGTTATGGGGAAATTATTGGTGGCAGTCAGAGGGAAGATGATTATGAAGAATTAATTAAAAGAATCAAAGAACACAATTTGCCTATGGAAGCTTTTCAATGGTATGTGGATCTTAGAAAATTTGGCAGTGTGCCACATAGTGGGTTTGGTTTTGGTCTGGAGCGCATTGTGGCTTGGGTTTGCGGACTGCAGCACATTAGAGAGACGATTCCTTTCCCGAGGATGATAAATCGGATTACTCCGTAGACGGCGAGTTGCGAATAATAAATAATGAATTATGGCCAATTTTTTAATTTAGAAATTAATTGAAAAAATATGGATAACCAAAATCCAAACAACCAAGTGCCGCCAGCTCCTATGCCGCCGGTCGGTGATAATGCCAGTGGCCCGACCCAAGCTCCGCCCAAGGGCTTGATGGAAACCCTAGAATATTATCTTGTGACCAAGGCGCCTTTCCAGATTCCAGTCAAGATCAGAGAGGGGATCGTCAAAATAATGCCTTGGCTGAATGCGATTTTTTTGTTAACGATTATTCCTTTGGCCTTGGCAGTGATTGGTCTCGGTTCCATTTTTACATTTTATGCTGGTTCTTATTTTTATCATGCCGGTTGGGGGATTTATAATATTATAACTTTGGTTACTTTGGTTTTGGGCGTTATGGCTTTGCCGGGTTTGTTCAAAAGAGCAAAAAGCGGTTGGAATTTGACTTTTTATGAGATAGTTCTTTCATTTGTAGGAAACATTTTTTACGGCAGCATCTTCGGTGGGTTATTTAGTCTGGTCGTTGGTTGTTATGTTTTGTTTCAAATAAAGTCTTATTATAAATAATTTGGTAGAAATTAATAAATTTTATGCAAAAAAATAGCGTTTATAAATGTAATGTCTGTGGTAATATAGTAGAATTAATTCATGTGGGTGGTGGACCTTTGGTGTGTTGCGGACAGCCGATGGAGCTTTTAGCAGAGAAAACTGCCGATCAGGGCATGGAAAAACACGTGCCAGTGATTGAAAAAATTGATGGCGGGTATAAGGTAAAAGTGGGCTCGGTCGCTCATCCGATGGAAGAAGGGCATTATATTCAGTGGATTGAATTAATTGTTGGCGAAAAAGCATATCGAGAATATTTGAATCCGGGTCAAGCGCCAGAAGTAGTGTTTATGGTTGAGGCAGAAAATGTGTCAGCGCGAGAGTATTGTAATTTGCATGGACTGTGGAGGGCATAACGGGAAATTTTAAATTAATAGATTGATAATTATATGAATAGAAACATTTCTAAAGACACAGTAAATAAAATCAATGAAAAAATAAAACTCAATGGTTGGGTGAATAATCGCCGCAATATGGGCAAGATTGTGTTTTTGGATGTGCGCGATAGGTGGGGAGTAGTGCAGGTGGTGTGCGTGCCGGCAGAATTAGATGAGGCGTCGCAAAATGCCCTGAATGAAGTCCGGCCGGAGTTTGTTTTGGAAATCGAAGGTGTGGTGCAGGCCCGCGGGGAGAAACAGATTAATCAAAATTCACCAACTGGCATGGTAGAAATTTTGGCCAAGAAAATTTTAATTTTATCGGCAGCAGAGACGCCGCCTTTTGAAATTGATAATGAAGAGCGGCAGGCCAATGAAGAATTGCGTCTCAAATATCGCTATCTGGATCTGCGGCACGAGAGGATGAAAAAGAATATTGATTTGAGGCACAAAATAGCTAAAGCAATAAGAGAATTTTTTTATGGCCAAGATTTTTTGGAGATAGAAACTCCCTATGTTTCAAAATCTACACCAGAAGGGGCAAGGGATTTCTTGATACCCTCGCGTCATTATCCCGGTAAGTTTTTTGCTTTACCCCAGAGCCCCCAACAGTATAAGCAGTTATTGATGGTATCGGGGTTAGAAAAATATTTTCAGCTGGCCAGATGTTTTCGAGATGAAGATTCGCGTGGCGATCGTCAGCCAGAATTTACCCAGCTGGATATGGAGATGTCTTTTGTAGAAAGAGAAGACGTGATGGCAATAAATGAGGCCGCGCTGATCGAAGTAATAAAGAAAGCGGCGCCAGAAAAGAAAATTCAGGAAATTCCTTTTCCGAGATTGAGCTATAAAGAAGCGATGGAAAAATATGGCACAGACAGGCCAGATTTGCGTCAAGATAAAAATGATCCAAATTTGTTAGCCCTGTGCTGGATCATTGATTTTCCGTTTTTTGAGAAGACTGACGACGGGGGGTGGACATTTACGCATAATCCGTTTTCTATGCCCAAGCCAGAATATTTGGATGATATGATGAGCGGCGAAAATGTTGGCGAGATATTAACAACGCAATATGACGTGGTAATGAATGGTTATGAAATCGGTGGGGGTAGTATTCGGGCGCATAGGCCAGAGGTTTTGAAAAAAACTTTTGAAATTATGGGCTATAACAACAAGGAAATCGAATCGCAGTTTGGGCACATGCTCCAATCTTTCAAATACGGTACGCCGCCCCACGGTGGGATTGCCTGGGGTTTTGATCGATTGGTAATGCTTTTGGCGGGCGAACCAAATATTCGTGAAGTAATTGCTTTCCCGAAGACGGCCGACAATCGTGATCCTCTGATGGACGGCCCAAGCGAGGTAAGTGGAAAACAGTTAAGTGAATTGGGCATACAAATAAAGAAATGATACCAAATTTTTTTAATAAAAGACCAATGCCGGAAAAGTTGCCGGAAGAAATGGAAAGTGTTATTGAGGAATTGAGGGGTGTAATTGGTAAGGAAGAATGTTTGCGGCGGGCGTATGAAACAATGATTCAGAGATATCGAGGTTATAGATTTAGGACCTATTGGCGTTTTGGGGAGGCCTTTGAGACAGATGTGGAGAAGCTTTGGCAAAAGACGGGATTTTTACATTGCCACAATATGAATTATTTATTCAGGATTTTGTTGGTGAAAAGTGGTTGGTTTGGTGATGATGATATTAAATTAAAATATTCTTTGGTGTGGTATATATCACCTCATCAGTATTTGCAGATAAAATTGGATGATAATAGTTTTATAAATGTGGATATTTGGAATCATAATTATGGCAAGAAGTTTGGCGATTACGCGCGTGGGTTTCACTAGGGGATTATGCAAATTACTTTGGTAAAAAATAAAATTTATTGGACAGAGCACGTTAAAGAAAAGATGCGCTATTATGGCTTGAGTGAGAATCGGGTGCTTCGAGTTTTGCGTAATCCAAAAAGGGTGGAGGAGGGTGTGGCGGAAAACACCACCGCGGCGATGCAAAGAGCCGGGTCAGTAAAACATCCTTACGAGATTTGGATGATGTTTCAAGAAAAACACAAAACTCAATTAGCAAAAATCAAGGGCCAAGAAGATGGAAAGCAAATTGTAATAATTTCGGCGTGGAAGTACCCGGGAATAACCAAGCCGGGAGCAGAGATACCAATACCGGATGACGTGAGGGCAGAATTGAGAATTATGAACAATGAATAATGTTTTTAGAATTTATTAATAATTAAAATCCTGATTTACAGACATCAGGATTAAAAAGAGAAAAGATATGGCAATAGATTCACTGGAGTCAGATATGGGGCAAGCTGAATTGGGGAAATATGACCCCAAAAGATTTACAACTGCTCGTGATCTTCGTAAGGCCTATCATGATTTTAGGCGTGAAAAGGAATGGTATCCAGCGGGGACGATATTTATTGAGGGGGGTAGAAGTGGCGGTTTTTCCGTTGACTATCCAAAGGACCCAGAAGTAATTAATAATCGCTTGACTCAATTGCAGGCATGGTTGGAACGGGCACGCGAATTAAACGAGCATGATGGAATATTGGATGATGAAATTAGAGAGATAGAGTCTATCGTCGCAGATTTAACTGAAAAATTGAGAAGAGCGGAGAATGATGCCCTAATTGGCCAGCCGCCGATTGAGAAGCTGCCGCCCAACGTTTTTTGACTAGGATGTTTTTGACAATATCGATTATATTTGATATAATTATTATGGCTTTAAATTAAATACTTAATAATTAATTTAAAAATTATGAATAGACATGAAAACCCAACATTAGAAAAAGCTACTGGAGTAATTGAGGCAGAAGAAAATAATAGTCCTGATAATTTGGCGCGCCAGCTAAGTGAAATTAGAAGAAAGCAAATTGAGCTTTTGGAAAAAATTGACAATACTGAAACTCTTGATGGCCAACCAAATCAAGAAAGTATTGAAATGATGGAAGAGTTGAATCGCGCGGCTGAAGAAATAATGCGTAAACCAGGGGTAGCAGAAATAATAATGGCTGAAGCAAGTGGTGAAAAAGCATATCGAGATCACGCAGAAGCGTGGAACAAAGCACATCCTCAATCAAAGTTAGGCAGATTATTTAATTTTGCAAGTTATATTAATCCAAATGATGAAGGTTTAATTAATTCATGGAGCGAGAGTGCCCGTAAAGAATATATTGATGAACAAAAAGAAAAAAATACAAGAACTGAATAATTTTATTTCCCAGCAACAATAATCTGATTAATCCAAACATCCTTGTCTTTGACAAGGATGTTTTTATATTAGAGATTTTATATTGTAAAATATACTCCATTTTTTGAACCAGGAAAAATTTTTATGGTAGCGATAATGCTCGAGCGAATCGAGCATTATGTGTATAAGACAGGCCAATAAAAAGACCAAAATTGTTTTATTAAAGAAACTTAAAATAAATAAGATAATATTAAATTCTGGGGAGTGGAAGATATAAAGACCCGGCGTCATGGTCTGTCGCATTTGCCGGCCGACTTTTAACCAAACGGTGGGGTCGAAGCTTTTTTCTTTGAATATAAAAAATAAAATATGATCTAGGTCTAAGAGAACGGAGAGGGAAATAAAAATAAAAATTGTTGGCCAATCCAAATGGAGGTAGTGTTTTAGGGGCATAGAAGTGAGGATATTTGCCGATAAGTGGCTAGGCAAGTTCATAATTATTTTTCTGCAATAATAATTTGGTTAATCCAAACATCCTTGTCTTTGATGAGGATGTTTTTGGTTATGGTAAAAAGATTATTTTTCAAATCTTCTAGCACTTGCTCTGGCCGATGGTAGTAAGATTCAATAATTATTTTACCTTTTCCGGTTTCCAGCTCGGGTGGGCGTTTTTGATTGATATTGGTGATGGCCAAGATGCCGCCGGGTTTGAGGACGCGATAGCTCTCAGTAAAAAAATATTTTGGGTCTTTGAGATGAACAATTAAAAAGGCGGCGACAATAATATCAAAAGAGTTGTCCGGAAAAGGCAGACTTTCTGCGTCGGCGACCATGGTCTTAATTTTATTATTTTTCTTTTTTAATATTTTTAGAATCTCCGGCGAGATATCTATAGCGGTAACATCAGCGCCCTTTTCTGCCAGTCTCAAGGTTAGCCGGCCAGTGCCAGCGCCGACATCTAAAATCGTTTTACCTTTAATGTCTTTCAGATTGGGCAAAAGGTGAAATTGTTCAAAAGAATCTAAATAAGCCAACTTTTTGTCATAGAAAGGGGCATAGAGGTCATAGCCAGATTTTGGGTTGAGGAGTTTTGTCTTTTTCATATTAGCATTTTAGCATATAAACATTTAAACATATAAACAATGGGAAAGTGTTATTGTTTTGTGGGAAGCAATAACGTTTTGCCAGAGATGGCTTTTTGCGGTAAAATTGAAGTATGCAAAAGTTGGCACACAAGCCAGATTATGTTTTGATTACACTATTTTGGATAATAGTTGTTTTTGGGTTGATAATGTTGTCCTCAGCTTCTTCTGTTTTGGGTTATTATACCAAAGGTCAGGATAGCTATTGGTATGTTAAGCACCAGCTTCTTTTTGGTTTTTTGCCGGGTGCGTTTTTTTTCTATGTGATGAGCAGGATTGATTATCGTTTTTGGAAGAGGATCGCACCATTATTGTTTTTGTTTTCTATCGGGCTTTTGGGGTTGGTTTTTATACCGGGTATTGGCTCCACTTCCGGCACGAACGCTAAATCATGGATTAATATTTTTGGTTTTTCGCTTCAGCCGGCAGAAATAGTAAAGTTGACTTTTTTGTTGTATTTATCCGCTTGGCTGGAAAGAAGAAGGGAAAAGGTAAAAGATTTTGCTTATGGGTTTTTGCAATTTTTGATTTATTTGGGTTTGATAGCTACGCTGGTTATTTTGCAACCAGACATTGGTACAGTTTCGATTATTATTTTTACTAGTATTGTTGTTTATTATGCGGCTGGTGCTCAAATATCCCATCTTTTTTTGATATTAATAGGTGCAGTAGCTGGTTTTTTTGCTTTAATAAAGATTGCTCCATATAGGCTGGCTAGATTGACAGCATTTTTGGACCCCAGTGCCGATCCGCAGGGCGTCGGATACCATATAAAGCAAGCTCTCTTGGCTGTTGGCTCTGGCGGGCTTTTGGGTTTGGGCTTGGGTCAGTCAAAGCAAAAATTTCAATATTTGCCAGAGGTGGCAGGAGATTCAATTTTTGCCATTATGGCCGAAGAGCTTGGTTTTATAATTATTACTATTTTTATTGTTTTGTTTTTGGCCCTTTTTTTGAGAATAATAAAGGTAGCCTCAAAAACCGATGATTTGTTTGGCCATTTAGTGGCAGTGGGTGTGGCGGTCTGGATTTTGGGTCAATTTTTTGTTAATGTAGGGGCAATGCTTGGGATTCTGCCTTTGACTGGTTTGCCATTGCCTCTGGTGAGTTATGGAGGAACAGCCATGATGGTCACCATGGCTGCGGTTGGCATTGTGGTCAACATATCAAGGCAGACGCAGGAGGGCATCGTGACAAAGAATATAAAAAATTGGAAATAATTTTTATGAAAATACTGTTTACCGGCGGAGGCACTATGGGCTCAGTAACACCACTGATTGCTGTAGCGGAAGTATTGAAAAGCAAAAATCCGGGGAGTGACTTGTTTTGGATTGGTACCAGAAAGGGCCCAGAAGAGAAAATGGTGAGACATTATAATATAGAATTCAAGAAAATTTATTCAGGTAAGCTGAGGCGTTATTTCAGTTGGCAAAATTTTTTGGATATTTTTAGGATTTTAATTGGCTTTATCCAGTCTATAATTTTATTATTAAAGATAAGGCCGCGAGTTATTGTTTCGGCTGGGGGATTTGTGGCCGTGCCGGTGGTGTGGGCTGGCTGGCTACTCAATATACCGACAATTATCCACCAGCAGGATGTGCAGTTGGGCTTGGCCAATAAATTGTGCAGTTTATTCGCCAAAAAGATAACCGTTTGTTTTCCGGAATCAGAAAAATATTTTAATAGAAGAAAAACAGAGATTGTTGGAAATCCAGTCAGGATGAATCTCAAGAATGGCGACAAGACAAAGAGAGATTATTTATTTGAGAAATTAGGGCTGGATAAGGATAGACCATTGGTCCTCATCACAACTGGTGGCACGGGCTCTCTGATGGTCAATAGTTTGGTTTATGATGGTTTGAAGCAATTGGTTGAGTTTTGCCAGGTGATACATGTGACTGGTAAAAACAAACCCAAAGATTTTTTTGAGAGTGAAAATTATATCAGTTACGAATTTTTGGTAAACATTGTCCCTTTTTTGTTATCAGCCGATCTGATTGTCTCTCGAGCGGGTATGGCGACATTAACAGAAATAAGCTATTTATCCAAACCGGCAATAATAATACCAATACCACGATCTCATCAGGTTTATAATGCTAGTTATTTTTATAAAAAGGGGGCAATAGAATTATTGGAACAGGAGGGAGCGGACGGAGATGATTTAATCCGCAAGATAAAAGAATTATTAAATGATAAAAATAGATTAAAAGAGTTGGGTTATAATATCCACCAGGCGATAAAATGGGGTGCAGAGGGCAGGTTGGCGGATATTATAGAGGAGTTAGCTGGTTAGCCACTAATGTTTTTTATGCAAATCGATTTACAAAAAATAAATAAGGTATATTTTATTGGCATTGGGGGCATAATGATGTCAGCTGCGGCGCGATATTTTTTGGGGCAGGATAAGGTCGTCTGTGGCTCTGACCGGGAGAAAAACCCGATCACTTCTGATTTAGAGAGGTTGGGGGCCAAGATTTTTATTGGGCAAAGGGCCAGTAATATTGACAAAGGCTTTGATTTAATAATATATACACAGGCAATTGATAGCAGCAACCCAGAGTTGGCAAGGGCCAAAAAGCTGGCCATAAAGACCCTGACTATTTTTGAGCTACTGGGAATTTTATCAAAAGAAAAATTTACGGTTACTGTTTCTGGTATGCATGGCAAAAGCACCACGGCCTCAATGGTTGCTTTAATAATGGAAAAGGCGAAACTTGATCCGACAGTTTTTGTCGGCACAAAGCTAAAGGAGTGGCAGGGAAACTTTCGGCTTGGCAGATCTGATTATTTTTTATCAGAAGCTTGTGAGTACAAAGATAATTTTTTGAATTATCATCCCGATATGGCAGTTATAACAAATATCGAACCAGAACATCTGGACTATTTTAAAAATTTGGCTGGGGTGATGAAAAGTTTTGGCCGGTTTGCCAGTCAGACAAAAGAAGGAGGGAGCTTGATAGTTAATTCTGATGATAGGAATTGCAGAGAATTGGCCAGTGGGGTAGAGGGCAAAGTAATTACTTTTGGAATAAGAAATAAGGCTGATTTTCAGGCGGCGGGGATAAAAACAGGGAAAGGAATTACGAGGTTTCAGGTGTTATCAAAAAATAGGAAATATAATGGAAGGGTTTTCCAATTAAGAATACCGGGTGAGTTTAATGTTTATAATGCTTTGGCGGCTATAGCAGTAGCGGCAAAAATAGGGATCGAGCCAGAGATTGTGAGTAAGGTTTTAAATAATTTTATTGGAGTATGGCGTAGATTTGAGTTCCGAGGCAAGGCGAGGGAAATAGAATTTTATGATGATTATGGCCACCACCCAACAGAGATAAGAGCGACTTTGTCGGCGGCCATAGACAGATTCAAAAACAAGAATTTGTGGGTTGTTTTTCAGCCCCATTTGTATTCGAGGACACATGATTTTTTGGAAGGTTTTGCCGAGGCGCTGAATTTATCACCCAATTTAATTTTGGCGGATATTTACGCTGCAAGGGAAAAGAATATTTATAAAATTACCAGCCGTGATTTGGTCGATTTGATTAATAAAAAATATAGGCGAGAAAACCCGGCTTTATATTTGGGGGAGTTCCAGAAAATTATTACTCATTTAAAGAAAAATTTGAAAAGAAATGATATTCTTCTCACTATGGGAGCAGGAGAGGCATATAAGATAGGTGATGAGATTCTTTCTTATTTAAAAAAAATTTGATAAAATAAAGACATGCATCAAGTTTACTATCATCAAAGGCAACATAAGGGCACCATTTTTAATGGCCCACTTCGGATCATGCTCATTGTGAGTGGCTTATTTACGTTTGCTTTCGGGATGTTTAGTCCGATTTATGCACTTTTTGTAGAAGAATTGGGTGGCGACGTGACGGTGGCTTCTAATGCTTGGGCAGTGCTTTCTCTGGCAGCCGGTCTCTTTTCTTTTGTAACTGGTAAGTGGGAAAATAAAATAAAAGAAACAGAACTGGGGATTGCCTGGTCACAGTTTATTATCGGGTTTGCTTATCTAATTTATTTTATGGCTGATGGGGTTTTGGCTTTGTACGCGGCGCAGGCATTACTTGGCATAGGTTTGGCTTTTTATTGGCCAGCCTTTCATGCGGTTTATGGCAAGCACACCACAAAAGCTGAGGCGCCTTGGCAGTGGAGTGTTTATGACGGCTTGGGTTATTTGCTGCCGGCGATAGCGGCAGTGCTCGGGGGGGAGCTGGTAAAAGAGTATGGTTTTGAAACAATTTTTATTATTATGGCGGGTTTATCTTTTTTGTGCGGATTGTTTATAATGATATTGCCGAGAAAGGTATTATAGGTTAAAAATACCATAAATTTATCAAGGGGCCGATAAGGCCTTTTTTATTTGATTTTTGGGGGCCAAAATGTTAAGATAAAATTACTTTAAACAATAAATTATGTCTTTAATCACTAAAATTTTTGGCGATCCTAATGCAAAATACGTAAAAATTTTGGCGCCACTAGTAGAACAAATTCGCCAATTGGAGAAAAAATATGAAGAAATGAGCGATAATGAGCTCCGCGGTTTGGCAGAAACTTGGCGCAAAGAATCGAATAATGGCAAGGCGCTAAATGATTTATTGCCAGATGTTTTTGCGGCAACGAGAGAGGCGGCTAAAAGGCGGATGGGTTCAGGCCATTTTGATGTGCAGATGATCGGCGCTTATGCTTTACACGACGGCAAGATAGCAGAAATGAAAACTGGAGAAGGAAAAACTTCTTATGCTGTATCGCCCTCGGCGACTCTCAATGCTTTGACTGGCAGGGGTGTACATGTGGTGACAGTTAATGATTATTTATCCAAAAGAGATACAGGCTGGATCGGAGGAGTGTATGATGCTCTGGGCTTGAAGGTCGGGGCGATTATTCATGAACAGGCTTTTGTCTATGATTTTGATTTTGATAATGCAGAGATGAATGATCCAAAGTTGAAGCACCTGAAACCTTGTTCCAGAAAAGAAGCTTACGAGTGTGATATTACTTATGGTACCAATAATGAATTTGGTTTTGATTACTTGCGTGACAATATGGCGCCGACAAGAGAAGATAAGGTTCAACGCGGTTTTTATTACGCGATTATTGATGAGGTTGATTCTATTTTGATTGACGAGGCGCGAACACCTTTGATTATTTCAGCGCCAGCCGAAGAAGCAACAGATAAATATCGTCGGTTTGCCCAGCTTATTCCTCAGTTGAAAGAGGGCGAGGATTATAATATTGATGAAAAAATGCGGGCAGCCAGCTTGACAGATGAGGGAATAAAGAAAATGGAACAATGGCTGGGAGTAGAAAATATTTATACTGAGAGTGGTATTGGCGAGGTGCATCATATTGAGCAGGCGCTTCGGGCACATACTTTATTTAAACGCGATCGTGACTATGTGGTGAAAGAAGGGGAGATTATTATTGTGGATGAGTTTACTGGCCGGATGATGTACGGCCGGCGTTATTCCGAAGGGTTGCACCAGGCAATTGAAGCCAAGGAAGGAGTAGAGATAAAGAAGGAGTCAGTCACCATGGCGACGGTGACTTTTCAGAATTATTTTCGTATGTATGAGAAGTTGGCTGGTATGACCGGTACAGCTGCGACCGAGGCAGAAGAATTTTCCAAGATTTATAATCTGGATGTTATTGTTATTCCGACCAACAAGCCGATAGCGAGGAGCGATAGACAGGATTTGATTTATAAAAACGAAGAGGCAAAATTTAGAGCAGTGATTGAGGATATTAAAGAAAGAAACGAGAAGGGTCAACCAATTTTGGTGGGTACAATTTCTATTCATAAAAATGAAATTTTGTCTTATTTATTGCAGCAAGAGGGGATTGCTCATAATATTTTGAATGCCAAAAACCATGAGCGAGAAGCCCAAATTATCGCCGAAGCCGGGAAAAGAGGGGCGGTAACTTTGGCGACCAACATGGCCGGTCGTGGCGTCGACATCGTGCTCGGCGGGGCAGAAGGGACATTGGAAGAAAAAGAGGAAATAAAGAATTTGGGCGGATTGTATGTGATTGGTACAGAAAGGCATGAGTCTAGGCGTATTGATAACCAGCTCCGTGGTCGCAGTGGTCGTCAGGGCGATCCGGGAGAATCAAGGTTTTATGTGTCTCTCGAGGACGATCTGATGAGAATTTTTGGATCAAATCGAATCCAATCAATAATGGAGAGATTGGGCTTGCCAGATGATGTGCCAATAGAAAATTCAATGGTGTCAAAATCTTTGGAAGCAGCTCAGAAAAAAGTAGAGGGACACAATTTTGATATTCGCAAACACTTGCTAGATTATGACGATGTGATAAACAAGCACCGTGAGGTTATTTATCGGAAACGCGATAGGATATTGGAGATTTACGAGACGTTAAAGGAAAAAGGCAATCCACCAGCTGATGGACAAAAGGCAGAAGAAGGGGGTGTAATTGATGGTCCTGGGGCATTGCGGGAGATGATTTTTGAAATGGTGGAAGCGGAGATCGAACAGGTGGTTTCTTTCCATACTATGTCAGAGGATGAAAAGGAGTGGAATATTGAGGAGGTTTATGAAGTGGTGGATACGATTGTACCTTTGCCGATAAATGTCAGATTGAAGATGGATGATATCCAGAAAACAGCCGGTGACAAAAAAGCTGATGTAAAGGCGAGGGACACCCTGATCAATTATTTGATCGATTTGGCGCGTCGGGCCTATGATGAGCTGGAAGAGAGAATAAATAGGTTATCATTTGGCGAAGGCATGGAAGCCACACCAATGTTGCAAGTGGAAAAGATGGTGCTACTCCGAGCGATTGATATGCTCTGGGTAGAACACATTGATGCTATGGATCATTTACGGACCGGGATAGGACTACAGGGTTATGGCCAGAAAGATCCTCTGGTGGAATACAAGCGTGAGGCGTATCAGATGTTTATTGCCTTGCAGAATAATATTCAAAAGCAAGTAGCGTATTCGATTTTTAAGATCGGACTCTCTCCGGAGACAAAAACCCAAAACACAATTAACAGAACACAGAATTTAAAATTTCAGGGGGCAGAGAAAGAGAGTAATCAGCAATCAGCAATCAGTAATCAGCAATCAGCAGATAAAAACCCAATAAATATTACCAAACCGATGAAAGTGGCTGGACTGTCGGGGGGTGATTTGCAATCAGCGCCGGTGGAGAAAAAAGAAAAAATTGGACGCAATGATCCATGCCCGTGCGGGAGTGGGAAAAAATATAA
>JAAZOM010000010.1 GCA_012797775.1 Candidatus Kuenenbacteria bacterium
ACTTCGCTTGGTAAGGTATCGGTAATAGTCACGTCTGGGGCGACCATATTACCGGTTACTGAATAATTCAAGGTGTAGGTCAGTTCATCGCCTACGTTCACGGAGCTTTTGTTTGCTGTTTTAGTTATTTGAACGTTGTAAGTCTTGGGAGGAATCAGGGTTAAGACTATAGAAGCAACAGAAACGCTCTCATTATTAGTTTGGAAAGCACCATTTTTGAATTGAGGATAACTACCTGCAATCAAAGAATAGTGGTTGATATATATTTCGTTGACACCTTGGTCAAAATAAAAGGTACCAGCATAATCGTTGGAGAAGACCGAACTTGAGTTACCATTGTCCCAATCCTCTACCACATAATCGTTTCCGGCATTGCCGTCAGAAGCATGTTGCAAGGTGCCACTATGATTTTTTACTGTAAGATAATAACTCTCATTAAGCTGGGTATTACCGCTGTCAAAACTACTCATGGCTTTTAAGCTGTAATAACCCGGTGTTGAAATATTTACAGTCCCCACTTCTCTGGTCGGGCCACATCCCCAGTCGGGGTGCAAAGCTATTCTATCTTTGTTGCAGACTTCCAGGTCGTCCCCGAGCATATTCACATTGATTGTGTCTGCGGCCAGAACTGGACTAGCTACTAATAAAGTTGCGAATATTGCCACTATAGCCAAGCATATAAACTGCCATTTTCTACCCAACCATCCCGTAATTTTACTAGGCATAGTATTAAATATTATTAATAAAAAATAAAAAACGACTTCATCAAAAGCGTTTTTTAATTGTTTTTTGTATTAGATTTTTGTTTGTTGCGAAAGAACAATTTTTATTTTTAAGCTTCACTTTTTCTCCTCCTTTTTGAGTGATTTTTATTACAATTTAAGCTTAATTTATAATCTTTATATTTTTATTTTATTATAATATACTATCATAAATTCAAAAAAATGTCAATGCCAACCAAAAATAATTAAAAAATATGACTAATATTAGCCAATTTATTAAATAAAAATACAAAATATCGCTTTATTCTTATATTTCACAATCTTTCTATTATATAAAACCGCTAAAACGACCAAAGACAAACAACCTAAGCAGGCACCCGCCAGACAATACAAATCAAATTTGTCTTATCTGGCCTTGACATATTAAAAATTAAAACAAAAATACGCCACAAAATGGCGTATTATTTTAATCAAAGTTTTCCACAGCCTAAAGCTCTGCGGCCTTCTCTACTTTCAGAGCTAAGCCCTTCATTAATATTACTTTGTCTCTTCTCTTTAATTTGTTCTCTAAAAACAATTTTGCCAAGGCATCCTCTATTTTATCTTGTACGACCCTCCTCAGCGGCCTTGCCCCCATAGTCGGGTCAAAGCCCAATTCCGCCAATTCCCTTACCGCCGCCTCTTCGAAGCCGAAGCCGATCCCCTTCTCTTCCAATCTCACTGCCAGCTGGCGCAAAAATATCCTGGCAATCTCCACTACGTTCTCCAGCTTGAGTGGAGAAAAAACTACTATACCATCAAATCGGTTGATAAATTCTGGCCGAAAATATTTTTTTAAATAATCATTTATTAAAGTCTCTTTTATAACCTCCATCCTTTTGCCCGCCTGGATACTCTCCTGGATAAATTCTGTGCCGGCGTTAGAAGTGCCAATTACTATTGCATTAGTAAAATCTATAGTCTTCCCATTGGCATCAGTCAGCCTCCCATCATCCAAAACCTGCAAAAACAAATCCAGAATCTGTGGATTGGCTTTTTCTATTTCATCCAATAACACCAGACTAAAAGGATACTTTCTTATTTTGTCTGTCAGGTATCCTCCCTTGCCAGTTTGTACATCACCGATCATCTTGGCCAGAGCATCACTCGCTTGATATTCCGACATATCGAGACGAACCATATTTTTTTCTGAGCCAAAATACACCTCGGCCAAAGTCTTGGTGACCTCGGTCTTGCCTACACCAGTTGAACCAAGAAAAAGAAATGAAGCAATAGGTCTATTTTTACCACGCATTTCTGTCCTCGCCCGACGCAAAGCGCTCGCTATCATATTTATTGCCTCTTCCTGGCCGACCACTCTCTCCTTCATGGCCTGTTCTATGCTCAAAAGTTTCTTCCCCTCATCCATGGTTATTTTAGAAACCGGCACATTGGTCAAATCCGCTATGACTGCGGCTATATCCTCTGCCCCGACCACTGATTTATCCCCTCTCTTGGCCTTAGCCAAAAGAGTGGCCTCTTCTAAAAGCTTGATCGCCTTCTCCGGCAAATATTCATCATGCATATACTGCCCCGCCATCTTCACTGCTGCCTCGAGCGCCTGGTAAGAAAAATAAACCTTGTGCTCCCCCTCAAATTGCAAAGCTTTGGCCTCCAAAATTCTGATTGCCTCATCAAGCGTCGGTTCATTGACAGGCACTTTCTGGAGAACTTTCAATAAACTAGAGGCCTCTACCTTGTCTTTTGCCATCTCCGGCGTTGTAGTGGCAATCACCAAAAATTTATTGGCCTGCATCTGCTCGGCCAAAACCTCAGCCAGATCCATTGACTCCCCGCCTGTCGCCACACCAACCAGATGATGTATATCCTCCACCACCAAAACAATATTCTTGGCCTTAGAGATCTCTCTCAATACCAAAAGCACATTCTCTTCTACTGCCCCAAAATGTCCAGCTCCGGCTATCAGGCCAGAAACCGACAAAGAAACCAATCTTTTGTCTTTTAAAATATCTGGCACCTCTTCCTCTACCATGAGCTCAGCTATGCCCTCGAGTATTGACCCTTTTCCCACTCCGGGAAACCCTACCAAAAGAGCCCCAGTTTTATCTACTTCCAAAATACGAAATATCTCCTCAATTTCTTTTCGCCTGCCAATACATGGGGCATAGGCCCCAGCCCTAGCCCAAAGCGTCATGTCTCTGGAGATATTATCCAAATTGGGCGTCGCCACTGCTGTATAAGCTCTGTTCATAGCTCCTTTCGGTTTCAATTTTGAACGATACCGGAATTGATGCCAACGCCTGATCAAAAATCCCTGCAAGTCCACCCACGCCGCCGCATGCGCTATTTCCCTATCCGTTATTTCCAAATCGTAAAGAATCTCCCTAGCCAGCCCCTCTTTGCCGGTCAAGACTATCAAAATATCTGTGGCTCCGATTTTTCGCTTATTATCTGTCTCTGCCAAAAGGTAAGCCTCTAACATTATGACCTTGGCCTCACCAGATATCTTTGTGGTGCCAGACGCCGCCGCTATCCGACCCAACCCATGTTTTATTTTTTCTATCAATTTATTATAATCAACACTCAATCTGGCAAAAACCAAGCTGGCTTGAGTATTAGAAAGAAAACTGGCCAGCAGATGTATATTATACAAATACCCCTGCTTCAGTTTGTCAGCCAAAAGCCATGACTCCTCTATTGCCTTCTGGCTTTTCTCGTCAAAATTGGGAAAAATTTCGTTCTTTTTATATTTATTAATAATTCTCCAATCAAAAACACTTGTCCCCTCACCCGTGCGACCGAGACTCTGCCAACTAAATTTTGTCTTTTTTAGATAATGGCCCCTGGATTCACGATTTATCCTATAAACCAAATAAAAATCTAATATCAAAGAAAGCCAAAAAACAAATGTATACTCACTGCGTTCATAAACAAAATTATGCCAAACCAGGGGCGAAGCATCCATCCTGTAAATCACATAAAAAAGTGAGGCAACTCCGGCTATGCCAAAAATAAGCACCAAAAAATTCAAAAGTGACCGTATCCGCCTGACATACCTCTCAGCACTGATGCTAAAATAACTAAATTTTTTACCAAAATAAAAAATCTCCCCCTCCTTGAATATTACTGCTCCAAAACCCATGCAACCACGGCAAACACTGCCAGCCACCTCTCCAGCACCCTGACACTCTGGGCAAACATGCAATTGTTTATTCTGTTCTTTTTCTATCATTATTTTTAATCTCTAAAATAAAGCCTTAATATGTCCCACCAACATCCAAACCGCCACTACTGGCGCCCAGAGCCAAATAGCCAAAACAGAGAAAATTATCACCACCCAAATAGCCATCCATATGAGCCTCCAAATCAAAATCACTATACGCACGCCAAAGCTGATCAGTCTCCCGAGGATACTCCTGTCACCATACATTGGTGTAAATAAATTCCGTAGCCAGATGCCCAAAGCCAAAACCCGCCAAGCATCGCCTATCTGCCGGCCGCAAAAAATTATTGCTTTCTTCAGTCCTGTCGTATACCACCAAATCGGCCAATAAAAAAAATCCAGGATAACATCCACAAAAATAAACTTAAAACCAAATGACACAATATTGTTCATGCTTTAATTATACCAAATCTCCAAATTTTTGGGAAAA
>JAAZOM010000011.1 GCA_012797775.1 Candidatus Kuenenbacteria bacterium
CCTTACACTTACACGTGGAGCAATGGCGCCAGTGGATCATCGATCAACGTCAACCCGACAACCAACACGACCTACACAGTCACGGCCAAGGATGCGGACAACCGCACGGCGACCGACAATGTGACGGTTACGGTTAATCCGCCGGCACCCGTCATCCTGACCTTCTCCATCGAGCCCCGTAGTGGCCTGAAGCCGTTGACGGTCACCTTCTCTGCGACCGGAACCGGAACTCCTTACTGGAGTTTCGGCGATGGTGGCCACTTCTCGGGTTGGTCTGGAACCTATGTCTATCAAAATGCCGGAACGTTTGAGGCGAGCCTCACGGTGACCAGTGGCGGATCTTCTGTCCGCCAGTCTGCAATCATCACCGTGACAGCGCCACCCCCGTTGGTGGAGATTACGCTCCTCTCCAACACCCGTGGCATTGGTGTTGGAGATTCTACCGGTTCCGGCAATGATGAGAACAAGTTGCCGGCATATTGGATGTCGCCCCCAGCAACACTGGCCGGAATGACACCCTACATCACGGTCTCCTGCGAGGCTGGTCAGCGGTGGTATCTCAAAATCTACCGCTCGGCTGATGCTGAGCCGGAGTTGGTCTGGTTCACGGGTCCTGGTGAACACCAGGTCTGTGGGCCACTCCCCAACAATTTTCTCGGCTTGATAATTGGGGTCCAAACCGGTGGTGTAAAGGTTCATCTGCTGGTGGTGCGTGGCGTGGTTGCTCCGACCGCACGCTTGATGACAAATGAAAAATGGGTTCCGAAATACCTGGATCCCAAACCCCTGAACTAGTCCCTTAACCCTGCCTGGCGAGTGAGCCGACATAAACGAGAGCAACTCGTGCGTCGTGCTCCTCGCCATGGCAGATAATAAAAAATAAAAACAAAAATCCGCCAGCTGGCGGAAAACAAACGGGAGGAAAAACGAGCCCGTAGAAAGGAATTGTAAAAATATAAAAGCAATTCTATTTCTACGGGCTTTTATATTTGAAAAAAATACCCACAAAAAAACGGCCGCATGGCCGCTTTTTTAAAATCACAATTATTAAGTCTTAATACTTATTCTTTGATCCCATCCAAGTTGACATCATAAAGTATTTTGTCATGTGCCAGATTATAGCTCAAGATTTCATTATCATCAAACCACAATTTTATTTCTCTTTCTGCTTCTTCCGGTGATTCAGAACAGTGTACTAGGTTGCGGACCGCGCGGCCGGACAGGTTGGCCAGATCATAGGAATCAACAGTATAATCACCCCTAATAGTGCCGACGTCAGAGGTGGCCGGCTCTGTACCCCCGGTGATTTTGCGAACTACTGCCACGGCCTGATTGCCCTCAAAAACCATCGGGATAACCGGGCCGGCAGTCATAAATTCGACCAACTGCCTGACAATGTCTTTACCATATTCAACCGGCTCTTTTTCTGGGGTCAGACCTTTGTCCTTCATTTTACCGACGAGCATCTCGCCTTTCTCCAAAAACCACTTATCGTCTTTATTATAATGAGACCACAGGGCTTCTTCTTTGGCCATCATAATTTTTATAGCAGCCAGGCGAAGGCCAGTTTGCTCAAAGCGTTTTACAATCTCCCCTATCAAGGCGCGCTGGACAGCGTCTGGTTTCAAAATGACAAGGGTTCTCTCTCTTTTTATAGCTGGCATACTTTTATGATTTAATTTATAACTTTATTAAATAATAGAATAACATGGGGGCAGCGACAAGTCAATTATACAATTTTCAATTTACAATTTTTAAACAATTAATCAATTTCCCAATTTTAAAATTAAGATATTATAAAATTGTTTGAAAATTAAAAATTAGAAATTGAAAATTATTTCCGGTGTTCCTCTCGCCACTCTTTTATCTCTCTGTGGTTTCCTGATAATAATACCTTGGGTACAGCCAATTTTTTCTTTTTGCCTTTTTCCATATATTCAAAAACTTCTGGTCGAGTGTAGTGTGGGTATTCGACATAGCTACCGTCACCGGAAAATGTTTCTTCGACCGATGACTGATCATCACCCAAGACGCCGGGCAGTAATCGCGAGACCGCCTCAACTACGATCGCGGCTGGCAATTCTCCACCGGATAAAACGTATGGGCCGATGGAAATTTTTTCATCAATAAATTTTTCCACCCGGGCGTCCACGCCTTCATAGCGGCCGGCGATCATAATGAGCTGATCCAGCTTGGAGAATTCTTGGGCCTTGGCTTGATCAAATTTTTTGCCAGCGGGATCAAAAAGAATGACTCGTGATTTTTTGGCGCGTTTAATCTTCTTTAAAGTTTTGTAAAGTGGCTCGATTTTCATGAGCATGCCCGGTCCCCCGCCAAAGGGGCGATCATCTACAGTCTTGTGCACATCGGTGGCAAATTGGCGTGGATCGTGAAAATTTATGGTGATCAATTTTTTCTTTTGTGCGCGCTTTAAAATAGATTCATTGAAATATGAATCCAGGATATTGGGAAAAATGGTGATAACTTCAAAGTGCATAGGACAATCTATTAATTTTCAATTTCTTTCCCCTCCTTCTTGAGGAGGGGTGGCCGATCCCGCAGTCGCGGGAGAGGACGGGGTGGTGGGACAACTAGCCCAAACATGTTTTATCTCTTCAACAACTCCTGATAGATTATAGCGAATATCATTATTCCATATTCTTAAAATTTTTAAACCTAGTGTATTCAAATATTCTGTTCTTTTATTATCATATTCTAAATTGGCTTCTAAGTGTTGGCTACCATCAAGCTCAATAACTAGTTTATGGCTCGGACAATAAAAGTCCACAATATATGTGCCGAAACTAGCTTGGCGTCTAAATTTAGCTCCCAATTGATTGTTCCTAATTTGAGCCCAAAGGATAGCTTCTTCTTCAGTAGCTTTGTTTCTTAATTTTTTTCTAAGTGGCTTATATTTGTTTAAATTATGAGTTAGACGCATAGAGAATATCTCCCACCACCCCCTTCCCTTCGGGAAGTCCCCTCCTCAGAGAGGAGGGGAAAATTGTAAATTGAAAATTAAAAGAGCCACTCTACTATTGTAGCATGGCTCTTTTGTTAAACAAAAATTAAATCTTCAAGTCGTCGACTGCGGAAGTGTCGGTCATATCTTCGCTATGAGACATGCCCATGGACCTTCGGCCGCCTTCTGGCTCATTGATTTTCAGATTGACGTGGGCATTGTTTCTGGCGCCGACCAAGCGGAGCAAGGTGCGGACAGCCTTGGCATTTTGGCCTTTGCGGCCAATAACATAACCCATATCTTCTGGGGCGAGATTGAGAGTTAAGAGAACTCCCATTTCATCCACTTTTCTTTCCACGGAAACCTTTTCCGGGTGATCAACGAGAGCCTTGACAACATATTCCAAGAACTCTTTATCATTTACCATATTTCTTTGCTGATGAGTTTATAAGGTACAAATTGTTTAGTAAAAACGACCTTTACTGTTGAATTTATAGTAGCACGAATAATCTGTGAGGTCAACCTGTGCCATTCTCAGTATTTTTTGACACTTGACTGGTTATTAAAATGGGGATAGAATAATAAAAAAGTTTTAAAAATTAAATCCAAAAAATATGGGTCATAAGGAAGGAGAGACCATGGAACACAGCCACAGGGATCAAATTGAGAGAGACTGGACAGGACAGTTGGCGATTTACCAAAAAATAAAGCAATTGGGCGCCGAAGAATATTTTGCCAGTGTGGCCGACCTGGCCGCGGCTTTTAATGCCGACGATCACCATGTCCACTGCATGGACGAAAGAACGCCTGGCGGCATACATTGTGCTGGTTCTGGAATTCTTTTGGGCTTGGATGCGGCCGCTGAATTTTGCGCTAAGTCTGGAGCCAGAGGCATTACTAGCCACGAGAGTTGCGGTGCGGCTGCCATTTACGCACGACTTAATGGTCTGACCGGCAATTCGGATGAGCTTGGTGTAAGGTTTGCTCAAGATTTGGCAGTAAAAACTGGCTTGCCCTATGTTGGACATTTGCCAGTTAAAAAAGAACATCATTTTGCCCGTGCGGCATACTATGATGGCACGGGGATTTTTGACTCTACCAAAGCGGCTGATTTGCCACCAGGGTTTTTTATAAACCGTGCCAATTTGCCAGCTGATTATGCGGCCAATACGGAAGCTGCCACGGCGGCGAGAATCGCTATGGGGGACCATGGCTATGGTCAATTAATCACCACTCAAGAACCTTTTTGGTTTTTTGCCATTGCTAAAGGTGAGCTAACACTAGGAAAACTTATGGCCGAGCTGGAGCCTCTCAAAAAAGAATTTGGGGATAAGATAATCATCGCTGGATTTAACGCTCCCCAGAAATAGCCTTTCTTGATTCAAAACCCTGATCACTAGATCAGGGTTTGTTTTTTATTGGTTGTTAATTGCTGGTTGTTTTTTATGGCAGGGTTGCCCAAAGTATATCAAAAATCTGCTGATATCCTTTGGCTAAATTATTATCAATGATCACATAGAGGGCCAAGTCTTTCTCGTTTTCACCTTCAACAACAGAAACAATGTGATCACCAAAAATATTGATACTCATGTCGCTTGCCTTACCTTCTGGTAAAAATTTGCAACTGTCAGCAGAAATTTTGCTGCCCTCAAAAAATATATCTTTTTGGATACTATTCAAAATGTGTTTTTCTTTTAGCCCTATTGCCTCCGCTTCTAGGTGAAAACTATTAACGAAACTTTTTATTTTTTCATTAAATAAAAAACCGGCGCTGCCAATCGTATAAAGATCGGCGCCGGTTTTTAAAATATCACGTAAATAATTTTTAACTCCTTCGAGCCCGCGATAGACAAAAATTTCTTGTTTGCGCGGGTTTTTGTGGTATTGCTCCTCTAGGGCTGGCAAAATGGCCGAGAGTTTGTTCTCTTTGGCCCTGATAATTTCTAGTAATTTTGAGGGGCTGGCAGCTTTATAGGTATTTTCCTCTTTACTTAATACTGGAAAAATTAGGCCTTTTTCCACCAATCGATCAATGGCATCATAAGCGTTGCGACGGTGGATACCAGAATTAAGCGAAACTGAAGATACATTAAGTGCCCCTTCATTAAGTAGGGTTTCGTAAATTTTTGCTTCATTGGGCGTTAGCCCTATTTCTTGAAAAATTTGAGAGTACATTTTATTTTTGTAATTATTTTTGTTTAAATATTGACTTTTTTGTTTTGGTACCAAGTCGGCCGGTTATTTTGTTTTTGTCTGTCTGTTGGTGGATTGGCTAATTTTTGTATTTATTTTATGCTTTATATTGTGGTGGTGGATATCACCATATGGTGTTGATTATCACTCATTATATATTTATTATATCACTTATTAACAAAAAAATTAATAACCACTGTATTTTTGTCTTTGTTTTATTTTTTTGGCTAATATTGTTTATTTTATAAATTAAAAAATGTTCCACGTGGAACATTTTTCAACATTTTTTAATGTTTTTACCCAACTTGTCCACATATTTGTAGACAAAGCCATATAATTATCTTGACATTATCAGTATAATTACAATTTTCTTTTGTTTTTGTGGCGATTCTGCTTTAATATTTTTAATTTTTAAATTATTTTATTAAAATTACTCTTTTTCTTTGGTCTTGCCTGTTTTATTAGATCTCTGGTGCCCGATGCTCATTGTCTTTAATATTAATTAATATATATTCTGTCTCTCTTGCGATAAAGTGGATATTAATTATTCTTTTTTATTGTTTTTTATTCTTTTTGATATTTTAGAAAAAATAATATATTTTAAAAAAATTACTATAATTTTAATTATTATTTAATTTTAGCAAATATTATTCTTTTCTTGAAAATAAATTATTTTTTGTGAAATTTGTCTATTTTTTATTATTTTTTGCTAATATTAGTTAAATATTGCTTTTTTGATAAAAAAAATAATGTTGATAACCTGTGTATTGTTTAGCAAATCTGTTTAAAACTAAAAACAGCCCCCATCGGCTGTTTTAAATTAATCTGGTGGACCCTAGGGGGATCGGTTCCTGGGTAGCGCACAAAAGTGCCGCTGGCACTTTTGACGACGCCCACTGCGTCACTATGCTCCTTGTTCGCTTCTACCCTTCGATCCCCTTAAAAGTCATAAAATTAACCCCAAAAAACAGCTATTTCTAGCTGTTTAATATATATTGGTGGACCCTAGGGGGATCGAACCCCTCACCTCTTCCATGCCATGGAAGCGCTCTACCAGATGAGCTAAGGGCCCTTATCTTAAACTTATACACCCACTTTTTATAATTTTCTCAATAATTTTCCGACTTTTTAATCTTTTAATTCTATACTCTAGTCTTCTTGCCTCTTTAATATCTAACAAGGGATAAAACATAATCAGTTGCCACGGTCTTAGGCCCTTGGTTGATTTTACTAATCCAGCATTGTGCTCAATGAGTCTATGGTCGACATTTTTTGAGCTACCAACATAATAACTACTATTTTTTAAACTTTTTAGAACATAAACACCAATTTTGTTCATAAGCAAGTCCTCACCTCCCCGACAGCACCAAGCTTGTCGGGACGCTCTACCAGATGAGCTAAGGGCCCAAAATATAATTATTATTATAAAGTATAATTGATGTAAAAAATAAAATCAAATTGGCTAATATAAAATAAATTCTGGTGGACTTACCGGGAATTGTCCCGAGATAAACTCGGGATGCCGACTTCATGTCGGCAAACCCGGAACCCGGTCCCTCACTTTTTCCAAAACAACAAATAAAAATACCCTTGCTAAAAAGTGGCGACTATTAATTCCCCTTGTTTTGGTGGACCAAGGGGGATTCGAACCCCCCACCTCGGCAATGCGAATGCCGCGCTCTACCAAATGAGCTATTGGCCCACTAAAATAAGGGTTTAAAAGTGTGGGACGAATGCCGTGTTATACCGTTTAACTATAAGCCCGAGGCCATGGCGGGCAGGTGCAAATATGGGGATATAACCAAACGAGCCAGGGGATATTAAAAATATTATCCCCTATTATCAACTTTTTTACCCAACTTGTCCACAATTGCGTTGACAAAAACTTTTTACCTCTTTATAAACAAACTCTGGTCTATTCTCCCCAGTAGGAATTGAACCTACATCTAGGGCTTAGGAGTCCCTTGTTCTATCCGTTGAACTATGGGGAGAGAAAATAACAAACTCTTGGCACTGTGCCATGTCTGCGAATAGATCCGAAAATGTATTGGACTAACTAAAGCATAATTTATTTTTGGGTTCTTGGCAAACAAAAATAATTTCAAAATAAAATAATTGTGTTATAATAATAATATAGAAAATAACGGATTGTATGATGTCCGAGATTTTTGGTGATAATCAAAAACAAACCCTAAAAAAAACTAACTTTGTTTTAAAGTCCGCTTTTTTTATAGCGGTTTTTATTTTATGTGGAAATATTATAGCCCTGAAAACCGGGCTAACAGAACAACTGTCAAAAATTTTTTACTACCCTATAGGAGGATCAGTGGCGGGGGAATATGCGGTGAGAATAGCGGCAGGAGATGAGCCCAACTGGAACCCCTCATACCCAAGGGTTACCTATGTTACCCCATCGGCAGACTCCTATTTCACTGGTTGCGCTGAGATCTCGGGAAACTTTGATGTGGTAGGCGTCTCTTATGGTAACTCTAGCTGTGCTCAAGCAATAAAAAATAAAAATAATCAGGTAATAATTTTTGGCCAACTTAGAAGCGCGGTCTCTCTACTAGATGAGACACAAAAAGAGGATGATTTTGTCGATGTTTTGCCATATTTAGCCTTCAGAAGTGACGGCTACCAGCTAGCACAAGATGTGGCACCAAATACTACGGATGTTGATATAAAATTAAATAAAATTGACGGACTATCTACTGGCAATGGAAGATCTATTATTGTTGTTGGACCAAATAAGCTTAGTGATATTGACCAAATCGTAAACTACCCTGGGCTTGATCGTTTTTCTTATGCTTCAATAGATGCAGCTAATACGACGCTAAGGGGTGTTGGCGCTGGGCACGTAGATAAAAATTATAGTGCCGGTGATTATGTTATCCAGGTACCAAAAGTTGGGGGCTGGTTGGTAAATGTTTCCACAAGAAATCCAACCTATAAAGACAATATAGCTTTTTATATTAATGATAAATACAAAAATGTTTCATCCTCTTATTTAAAATCTATAGATGCTATTTGGTATGATGCTTTCCGTTTTACCGGGGCCGAATCAGAGTTTGACAATGTGGATTTCAATCTTGATTTCGTGGCAGACACGCTGGCGGAAAAAACTAGCTCTTGGCAGGCTGGGCTGAAAGAAACATTTACCGCAGAAAAACAATATACTGGTAAAAAATATGTAATAACAAATGATGGTAATGGTGTGGTTCTCCCCAGCAGTGTAGCATCTTGGCATGATGGTTTTATAGTTGAGTCTTGCATGTTCTATATAAATTCGTGGAATGACTATCTAAAAACACTCCAGGCGTGGAGCGATGCTGGGGATAGATTTATCCTCTGCACTGATGAAAAATTTGATCCCTCTTATTGGACTGCTGAAAAAAAAGAGCGTTATAAAAATTATTTCAGCGACATGCGCTATGGCTTAACAACCAACACGATGGGAGATGCTTTCTATGGTCGTGAGGTTGGACAATACTACCAAATAAATCTTTGGTACGATGAGTACCAGACAGATTTGGGGTATCCGAAAAGTAAGGCACAAAAAATTAACAGCTTGTGCTTCAATGAAAAAATTGACTACACAACTTATGAACGTTGCCCATATGTCCGATTTTTTGACAATGGAGCGGCAATTGTTAACCCAACATTTAAAGATATAACAATAAAAGATAGTGATATAAAAGGTTTGGCTGGCTATGCCGGCCCATATTATAGATTTTATGGGGGGCAATCTCCCACTGTTAATAATGGAAAGCAGTTGACGGATGGCGACCCCGTTGTTTTAACAGGACAGTATGCCGGCAATCCGGGCAAAGATGGAAAAAATAAGGGTGATGGAATTTTATTATTTAAAAAACCTGATTATTATGTAGTAGCCGATATTTTGGTCGGTAATTTTAATAATAATGATACATCTCCGGGGAGTAAGCCCGTCGAAACGACTGGCAGTTGGCCCAATGGCATAGATACTGGGGCGAAAACAAATCCTTATTTTTCACAATGGAACTGGGATGGTGATGAAGGTTGGGGATATTTTTATACTACTGATCAAAGTGCTACGGCTACTTTCAGGCCAACCATTGGCATCGGTGGTGAGTATGAGGTTTTTGAGTGGCATGGCTGGGCCAACAACGGTGGGGGTGGTGGGGAAGCTACAAATGTAAAAACAGAAATAAAACATGCCAACGGCACACAAAATACAACTATCAACCAGCGTGGCAACTATGGCAAGTGGAACAGTCTTGGAAAATTTATTTTTAATGCTGGTACTGATTGTTATGTAAAAATTTCAGCATCTGGGGCCGACGGAACCGTCTTGGCTGACGCGGTAAAATTTGTTTTTACCGGAAACTCCATACAACCACCACAACCACCGCCACCACCAGTTTGTAATAATAACGGTAACTGTGATGAACCTGGAGAAACAAATGCTAACTGCCCAAATGATTGCCCACCAGTCCCTAGCGGACAGTGCTATGCGGCGGATCATTTTTTAAACAGTACTTTAACTGATTTTAGTAAGTTTCATTTCAAGGGTGGCCCAGAAAAACAGGTTGATTTTCCAGATAATACTCATGCGCGCATACACCTAGAAGGAAGTATGAATAATCCAACTTCTGGAATCATTATGAAAAACGACATCCCTGCTGGCACGACTGACTTTGAAGTAAAAGTAGAGAGGTCTGGTCCGGAAGACGAAGTTGAAATTCTTTTCATGGAGGGCGATCCTGATGCTTGTAAAAATTTTCTGATTGCCCTGCACCCGGTTTCCTTTGCCAATGCGGTCGGCAAAACAAGCCCAACTGGCTCAGCCGGACTAGGCTGCACCGACAGCAACCAATGCAAGAGATTCTTAGAGATCCAATATTATGGTGATGGCACCAAGGGCACTAGCGCCGACAATTTGCCTGGCTATCCCAATTGTGATGATGCAAACCCAAAAGAATTTGTCTTGGTCTCTGAACAAAGCAAGGTTGATAATTTGCTGGTATTAAAAGTGGTAAAACAAGGTTCGGTTTATGATATTTACAATGATGACCAAAAAATCGGCACCTATACTGATTCAAAAAATCTTAATATTACCAAGGTGGCTGTGGTTAATCGCTCTAGTAACAGTCTAAAAAGTGACTATGCAACAATTGGACCAATAGGCGTAGATTGCTTTACTAATAATACCAACTTAATGGCTGATCTAAACTGCGATGGCAGGGTGGACGTAATCGACCTTGGTGTTTTGCTTTCCTGTTGGCAGGATAATTTTAAAATAGGGTGTGTGAGCAGCTCGATAAGTTGTGACAAATCACCCGATATAAATATCGACGGTGCGGTCAATATTGTTGATTTTGGGCTAATGCTTGGCTGCTGGGGCAATAATACTAGTGATAGTTGCAAGGCGCCCGTCTCGCCATAAAAATATTTTGATAATTAAAATTAGGGTATGAAAAAAAATAAACAAAAAATAAATTGGAGTTTTTGTTTAAAGTCTTTTTTGGTGATTTTTGTTTTTATTATTACCTCAATGGTTTTACTTTATGGTTCGGGAATAACTGATCGGCTATCAAATTGTTTTTATGTAGAACAATATGGTGAAGTGGCTGGAGAATATAGTGTAAGGATGGCGGCAACACAAGTGAATACGCTAGCTATAAATCAAAATAATTTTACCATTAACGGACAAACATCTTTTCTTTTGGGGGCTTCCGTTTTCGATGCTATAAATTGGGACGAGACAAAAATGGTTTCTGATTTGGATTATCTGGCACAAAATAATTATAATCTGATCCGTGTTTGGGCTGATTGGCAGTGGCAGGATGGGACTCAAAATAGTTCACGTAATAGTACTGTATATGATACGACAAAAAAGGATGGCTCTCTAGACACAATAAAAATTGAAAAACTCAAAAGAATAATAGACGCGGCAAAGACCAGGGGAATTATAGTTGACTTGGTTATTACTGATTTTAATCCATCTTATTATGTAGATGGAGAGTCCTTACAAAGTTTGTTGTCAAAACACCAAAAAGCGGCTACCAACATAACCACTGCCTTACAAGGAAAACCAAATTTGTTTTTTGATTTAATGAACGAGCATGATAATAATGGCAGTAGCTCTTATCTGCCTTTCCCTAGTCATGATGACATAAAAAAAATCGCCGAAGCTGTGCGAGCGGCTGACGGCTCTAGATATATTACTGTTTCCAACCGAGGCAATACATCTATGGTACAAACACAAATAGTTGATGAGTTATCAAAAACCAATAACCCTTTTTATACCCCACATTTTAGCAGAACCTCCGACTGGTGGAGTAGTACAGGAGAGAGAATCGGGGCTGTTAAAACTATTTTAAATAATATGTCCCCAGTAAGGAATATTCCCATCTACCTGCAAGAAGAACAAAATTTTGGCGATGATCCTACACAGAGCCACTTTGTAGAGGCGGCCAAACAAGCCAAAAATAACAATGCGGCGGGGTGGGTCTTCCATCAAACCGCTGGCTTTGATCTAAAAAATAGCAAATCATTTAAAGACCAGCTCGGTGATAATGGGAGAGCAACCCTTGAAGCTATTGGAGCGGCTGTGGGGACTCCAGGCGGGCCGACTGGAGATTGTAATATAAAAACAGATGTGAATTTTTGGTCTGTTTCTAATGGTAATGACTTCAAAGAAATACCTATTTGTAATAGTTCTCAGGCTGGGTATGTTGAGTTTGAGGTTTCTGGAATAAGTCTTGATAATATGCCACTAAAAACTGGTTATTCTGTTTTTACGATTTTGGATAAAAGCGGAGTTAACAACCCCTATGAAACAAGCCAAAATCCAAATTATATAACACTAAAAATCTTGGGACAAGGATATGGTGGGGAGTATCCAGGAATGATTCATTATCGATCAAATATAAACAACACTTGTGATTATATGCAATGCCATCATGAAAATGATGGGGTAAAGGGCTCAAGGTGTAGCGATGACACTGACTCCCCCTCTGATCAGTGCCCACCGGCGTGGGAATGGTACGGTGATTTTCCTTACGAACCATGGGAAAATAAAACCCACAAATTTAGAATAGAGTGGGGCGCGGGAAGCAACAACAAACATTTGATTTATAAATATTGGTCCAACGGCACTTGGCAAACATTAAAAGATTGGGATCCTGGCCAAATAACCAATGCAAAATATCAAAACTTTGGCTGGCTAGCAGATAATATGGTTTTAAGATTGGGCAATAGTACAATGTACCCGGGTATAAAGGGGTCTATATATAAAAACATAACAGTAAAAACAACCAGCCCCGGCACTACCCCAAAAAAATGCGTGGCTGATTTGGCTGGGAAAATTTGCCAACCAAATCAGACCTGCTCGACTGGGAACTTTGCTACGGCTAGTGATACAAATTATTGTTGCGTGGGCGGGACGTGTCAGGGTGGCTGCTCAGCCGGCTACTCTTATTGCAAGCTGGGGAAAATGTGCGCGAGTGATCGATGGTATTATAATACGCCAACAACCGAATGCTGCGCCACGAATTGCATGACAATGCCAAGAATAAGTAATTTCCCTGTCCAACTACCTCCTTATTTAAATACTGATAAATCAAAATATGATTTGAATATTGGCACAGCCGACAATCAAGTTGATTTGTTTATAAATTATAATACAACGCTACAAAACAATGCATTGGCTCCTTTGAGCCAAATACTAATAACCCCAGCTTCCCCGGTGCCGAGTGCCCCAACAAATGAAAAAGTAATAAAGGCCTACAATTTTGGTTTGGGTGGGGCGCAATTTGATCCACCAATAAAATTGGCCTTTAATTATACCAACGCAGAAATGACCGGGATTGTCGAAAGTAGTTTATATATCGGACTGTGGGATAGCGGTAATAATAAATGGATAAAACAAACAACTAGCTTGGACCAAGCAAATAATAAAGCCGAGGCACAAATCTCTCATTTTTCTATCTATGGATTACTGGGAGGATTGCTTTGTGGTAATGGTACTTGTGACACTGGGGAAAATAGTATAAATTGCCCGGCTGATTGTCCACCTACTCCCCAAATTAATTGTGGAAATGGGATCTGCGAGGGTGGCGAGACAAATGCCAATTGCCCGGCTGACTGCCCGACAGGCGGTGGCTCGGCAGATTTGATAAAAATAGATGACAACGCTAGGAATCCAGCCGTGGTAGTCGATAGTATGGGAAACCTACATGTGGCATACGACTGTGTTAGCGCTGGTGGAGTTTGTTATAGAAAAATTTATCAGGAAATGGGACAAATCAAAAAGGGCCCGGTAATACCCCTAGCCTCTGGGACCAATGACCCAAGGGTTGGGATAACAGATGGCGACCAGATACATATCGTCACTGCAGTCAAATATATAGTCATTGAACCAGACGGGACCATAATAAAAAAGGATTTGCCCGCCTTAAATAGCCCAAGGCTGGCGTTAAGTACAAAAAACCCTGGGGAGGCATATGTTCTGTATCGGGAGACTGATCGTTATGGGGCTATAAAAATGAAAAAGATAAAGGCCTCTGGTGGTACTATTAGTGAGGAGGCAACAATAACAGTAAATGATAAATGTTCAAAACCACAAATGCCAGGAAATGTTGTGGTTGACAAGGATGATGTCGTCCATTTGACCTGGCGTCAATTTGGAGATAGTGACTCGATTTGTCCGGGGAGAAATGTCCAATATATACAATACAAAAATAATTCTTTCGTAAACAAGAAAGAGATTTTTGGCGCCACTAGCGATTATACCGACATGGAACTAAATGAAGCAACTGGAGAATTTCATATGATTGCAACTACCCCCCAAGGCACCTGTGGCTTGGCTTATCGCACAATGGATATGGGTGGCAACTTAAGCCCAATATATTATCTATATTTACCTTATGGTATAACCTATGCTTGCACCAAGCCGGCTGGAGAAACGGCCAGCTATATAATAAGCGGTGCGGCGGACAGGCGTGGTGAGGCGAATATTACTGCTCCGTATATGTCTTTTGAAAATGATGGAAAATTACACATTGCTTTTATTGGTGCTGGCACACAAATAAGACCAGACACCATAGAAGATGCACTAAAAAATGTTTATTGGGAGGTAGATAATATAGACCCCAATAGTATGCCAGTGCCAAATTCTTCTGACCTAGAGCAACTAAAGGCCAGGTGGCTTTCTCAAAACTCCGGCAAGACAACTAATGATTATATAGAAATGTTGAATGAAGAAATTTTTTGTTGGAATAATCCTGCCTCCTATTTATCAGCAAAAGGATGCTATTATTATACTGCTTATCATACTGTTTTGGATAAAGCGACCCTGAAGTCAGACACGCCTCCTGGTGGGGATGCCCCAAACAATATCCCAACTCCGGAAAAATTTACTCCAGAAAGAACAAAAGAAAGCGACCAGGGGAGCGATGCGAGCAATCCAATCATTGACAAGGCCTGGAATCAGGGAGTGTTTATGGTTTTTGAAGATGATTATGAAAATCCAAAATTTAATATTTATCTAAAAGCGGTGGGTGGAGCTGTGATCGGCATACCACAAATGAAAGCTGATCTAAACTGCAGCGGCAAGGTGGATGTGGTAGATCTTGGTATTTTGATGTCTTGCTGGGGAAATAATTATGATCAATACAGTCCTCAATCCTGTGCCTTGGGGGCTAATATAAAAGCTGCTTGCAAAAGGCCTATAAATATTGATGGCCTAACAGGCTCTGATGGTAAAGAAACTATTGATATTAGTGATTTTTCAATTATGATGGGCTGTTGGGGGGTAAATAATAGCCCCCAATGTTTCGCTGTTATTGGTCCGTAATTTTTGATAAAAATAGCAAAAATTGGCCAAAAAAATCTGGTCAATTTTTGTTTTATGTGGGGCTTTACAATGAGCCCTAAAAATATTAAGCTAACTATAAGATTATTATTAATTCATGCTATAAAATATATGTTTGGCAAAAATCAATCCATGGAAAACGATAGCTCGGCTATAGACACAATTATTGGGCCTTCTGTCAGCGTAGAGGGAAACTTCAAGGGTGAGGGTAATATTGTAGTAGAGGGTGAAGTAAAGGGTAGTTTAAAAACAAAGGGGTATTTAAAGGCATCAGAGTCATCTGTAATTGTGGCCAATATCTCGGCTGGTGATGCGGAAATTGCCGGACAATTGGTTGGAAACATAAAAGTAAGGGGCATCTTGGATATAAAGAATACCGCATCTGTTCAGGGCGACATAGAAGCACAGGGGATCTCTGTGGCCAACGGAGCAATAATAAATGGTAATCTAAAAATGAAGTCCATACAGGGAGAGAAAGACATAGCCACAGAGGAACAAAACAATAATTAATTTTTTAGAACGATGTATTGTTATATTTACGATAGTTTTCTAAATCAAAAAAAATATGAAAAACAACTCTCAAAAATAGAGTTGTTTTTGGCTGATTTGGGTATTGGCGGGAGAATACACAAATTAAATGTATTAAAAAATTTGGAGGAATTAATCAGTGAAGAAATTAATGGTGGAACAAAAAACTTAATAGTGGTAGGCAATGATCAAACGGTTAGCCGCGTATTGGATTTTTTGGTTGGGAAAAATGTAGCACTTGGAATAATTCCGATGGGAGAAAACAATGCATTGGCTGAGTCTATCGGCATTGGCTCTCCAGAAGATGCCTGTAAAATAATTTCGGCCAGGCTGATCGGAGAGATGGATGTGGGAAAAATAAATGAACAATATTTTCTGATGGGACTAGAGGTTGATGATCATAATGTTATTTTTAATTTTAAAGAATACAACATTAACCCCAGAGAAAATAATAATACTGTTGGTATTTGTAATATAAATACCAAAAAATACGATTTCAATTCCCGATTTGATGACGGCGTGATGGAGGCGGTGTTTATACCCGGGCAACAGAGCTGGTGGCAAGGATTATTTAATAAAAAAGAACCGGAAAATGCCCAGAAAATCAGCATTTTCCCAATAAAAACGCTGGAAATTGAACACCGAAAAAAACCAGTTAATATTATTATAGATGGGCAAAGAACAATAAAAACCCCAGCGAGAATAGAGGTGTTAAAGAGAAAATTAAAAATAATAATGGGAAAAAGTTTTATAAATAACATTTAAGAACCCCGACAGATGCCGGGGTTCTTAAATAAACAATATTATTCTGGGGTAGGACTGGTGACTGGCTGTTTTTTCCTCTCGGTACTAAATTTTTTTTCTTTGCTCTTAACAAAATTATCAGAAACAATAATTTTATCTTCTGAAATATCTATAATTTGACCACGATTGATAATTAATCTGTTTTTAAAAAGGCTGGTAATGGCGTGGTGGGGAATAATATAATAATTAATAATGCTCTGTGAGTCTATGTCAATCTCAAAATCTGCCAGGCGGCCAATCTCCTGACCCGCCTCGGTAAAAACCGGCAAATTAATAATTTTTTTATTGTTTATTATCATTGTCTGTTATTTCTTTTAAATTGATGGGCTTGGCGTCGGTTGAAATGACCACCCCATCCTTTTTTTCTTTAAAATGTTTCTTAAAAATATAGAGTTGTTGAAGCGCGGTTAAAACCGTACTTAAAAACCAATAAAAGGTAAGACCGGCGGGAAGGCTTAGGCCAATCAAAAAAGTGAAGGCTGGCATAAAATAAAGAGTTTGTTTGTTGAGGGCCGACGTTAGGGCCTCGTCTTTGGAGCCACCAACTTTTGGTTGACGCTTGGTGATAAGCATACTAGATGCCCAATATTGAGCAATGGCGGCTAGAAAGGCCAATATAATATTTTTGACCGAAAAATCAAGAAACCCAAAGGCCATGGGGTTGATATTGCCGGGGTTTTTTACAAAAGAGTACAAAATCTCCAAACTCTCTGGCTTGAGTCCGTTTCGAAAAACATTATAAACGGCGATAAGGAAGGGTAGTTGTATCAAAAGTGGGAGACACGAAGATGTAGGATTAATTTTCTCGTTTTTGTATAGAGCCATCATTTCGCGCCCCATAGCCTCTTGGTTGCCTTTATTTTTGGCTTTTATGGCATCCATTTTGGGCTGGAGGTCTTGGAGGGCCTTTTGGGCCTTTATGGACTTGACTGAGAGTGGGTAAAGGATGATTTTGATAAAAAGGGTCATTAAAATAACAGCAATGCCAATATCCTGGAAAGAAATAGTATTATAAAAAAAGACCAACAAATTAAAGAGTGGTTGATATATTAAGACATGATAAATTTCGGTCATAAAAAAATATTTATTTTACTGGATCATAGCCGCCAGAAGAAAGCGGGTGGCAACGAAAGACTCTTTTAAAAGAAAACAAAAATCCTTTAAATAAGCCATATTTTTTAATACTTTGGATGGCATAATCAGAACAGGTGGGGTAAAAACGGCACTGTCCTTGGGGTTTGATAATTTTACCCAAAAAGCCATGATCAAAAGATAGGGTTTTTTGATATATTTTAATAATAAAAATTGCTAATTTTCGCGGAAAATATTTAATATTTAAAGTCATTCTTTGTTTTTTAAGATATGGGATTTATAAAAAAGAGAGACCAACTCTTGTTCTAGCTCTGAATAAGATAATAAAACAGAGGATATTTTGGCTATTATGACAATATCAAAGCCGTCTTTAAATTCTGATAAATGTTTTTTAATGATGGCCCTAATTCGCCTTTTTAATAAGTTCCTAACCGTCGCTTTTTTGCTAATATTAGTAGAAATTATAATACCAAAACGGTTTTTGGAGTCTACTAAATGGTGGATCACTAGATTAAAAAAGGGACTAGAATATCTTTGCCCTTTTTTAAAAACCTGATCATACTCTTTTTTGAGGCGCAAGCGGTTGTTTTTAGCCAGCATATTTTTGGCTAAAATTAGAAAAAATTATAAAGCTAAGCGAGCCCTTTTTTTGGCTCTGCGCCTTTTTATTACCTTACGACCATTTTTGGTCGACATGCGCACCAAAAAGCCGTGAGTTTTGGCCCTTTTCCGTTTTTTCGGCTGGTAAGTTCTTTTTGTTGCCATAAAATTAAATTTAATTTATAAAAACATTAAAATTCAATTTTACAATAACACAAAATACAAAACAAATCAAAATATTGGGCTAAAATTTGTTTTTGTTAATTAATCTTTATATTATTAACCTATACACAAAAATATCCACATTTTTTGCACTTTTTTTACTCTTTCTGTTGCTTTGTGTATAAGTCCGGAGTGTGCTATTATTTAGATAGATTTTTTAGAAAATAAACAAAATATACAAAAAATATGACCAGAGATGAATTATGGCAGGCAGTCTTGGGAGAGCTGGAGTTGACCCTGTCAAAAGCTAATTTTACTACGTGGTTTAAAAACACCTTTATCATAGCCGAGGAGAATGATCAGGTAATTATTGGGGTGCCAAACCTGTTCACGCAGGCCTGGTTTGAGAAAAAATATAATGATTTAATTATAAAAACTCTAAAAAAAATTACAAACAATCGGGTAAAAAACATAATCTATAAAATAGAGATAAGAAAACAAAATCTGCTAATATTGGCTGAAAAAAATACACAAACAGAGTCAACATCATCACCTGAAAGCATAAATTTAACAATAGAACAAAATAATTACAACGGCTTAAACCCAAAATATACTTTTGATAAGTTTATAGTGGGGAAAAACAATGAGCTGGCCCATGCGGCGGCAAAAGCGATTAGTGACAAACCCGGTGAAACCTATAACCCCTTATTCCTTTATGGTGGAGTGGGATTGGGAAAAACACACCTTTTGCAAGCGGTTGGCCACTTTTTAATAGAAAAAAACCCAAAAATAAAGGTTTTATATACCACCTGTGAAAAATTTACTAACGATTTTGTTCAGGCAATAAGAACGGGGAAAACAAAGATTTTCCAAGATAAATACCGAGATGTTGATTTGTTGATTATGGATGACATTCAATTTATGGAAGGAAAAGAACAAACACAGGAGCAGTTTTTTCATACTTTTAACGATTTGTACCAAAAAAACAAGCAAATTGTGATATCTTCTGATCGCCCACCCAAAGCTATTCCAACGCTGGAAGACAGACTAAGGTCAAGATTTGAATGTGGAATGATAGCAGATATAAGCGAGCCAGATCTAGAGACAAGAATTGCTATTATTGGCTCAAAATTGGCCGAAAAGAGCTACTTTTTACCAGATGAGGTGGTGAGCCACATTGCCTCAAACATACAAAGCAATATTAGAGAATTGGAGGGTGCATTAAATAGAATTATTGCCCACCACGAGCTAAGAAAAGAAAAACCAACCCTAGAGTCAGTAAAACCAATTATTTCTACTCTGGTAAACCTGCCGCGCAAGGGGTCTATTTCGCCCAAACTGATAATCCAGACCGTTTCTGAGTATTTTTCTATTAATATAAATGATATTGTTGGGAGCTGTAGAAAAAAAGAATTAGTGGTGCCAAGACAAATAGTTATGTATTTTTTGAGGGAGGAGCTAGACGCCTCTTTCCCAAATATTGGGCAGGAATTGGGTGGCAGAGACCACACCACTGCTATGCACGCTCATAGTAAAATAAAAAATCAGTTAATTGATGATGAAAAACTAAAACAAGATATTACTATTTTAAAACAAAAAATATTTAATAGTGCTGTTTAGGGTTGTTTATATCATTGGGGAAAAGTTGTGCTAAATAATAATAAATAAAATTTAAAAAAGTTATTAACCTTTTATATAAAAAGTAATTATAGTCTTAATAACAGAAGAAAGACAGATTTGTTTAAAAAATCAAAGCAAAATAAGAAAAAATTTTAATTATCAACATTTCCACAACGCTTATTAATAATAATATTTAATATATAATATAAATAACTATTAATATATAATATGGACAACTATTAATTAATTTTTAAAATATGAAAATAACTTGTACTCAAGAAAATTTAATAAAAGGCCTTAGTGCTGTTTCACACATTGTTGGAAAAAACGTTAGTCTACCTATTTTGAATAATATTTTAATAAAGGCAGAGGGGGGAATAATTAGATTAATGAGCACCAATCTCGACATTGGGATAAAAACAAACGTGAGAGGAAAGGTTGATAATGAAGGAGAAATAACCGTTGGATCGAAGATCTTAACAGACTATATCGCTTTGGTAAAAGATGGCACTGTTGATGTTGAGGTAAAGGACAATAATCTGATAATAATGACAGAAAATCAAGAAACAACCATAAAATGTCAGGGGGCAGAAGATTATCCGGTTATCCCTTGGGTGGAGCCAGAAGGGGGAATAATAATAGAAGCGAAAACACTAAAAGAGTCTCTGGGCCAGGTAATTAATAGCGCCTCATATGATGACATTAGGCCCGAATTGTCGGGGATTTTGATGGTTGTTGATGGGGAAGAAATGGTTTTAGCGGCAACAGATAGTTATAGGTTGGCAGAAAAGAAGGCCAAATTAACAAAAAATGAATTGGTTCAAAAAAAGGCTTATAAAATAATCCCCTTGAGGGTTTTACAGGAAGTGCTGCGTATTTGTGGGGAGGGGAATGAACCGGTAGAAATAAATTTTGATGAAAGTCAGGTCGTTTTTAATCTTCAAGATACAACCATAATGTCTAGATTAATAGAAGGAAATTATCCCGACTACAAAGAGATAATTCCAAAGGAATATAAAACCAGGGCAGTGGTGGAAAAAAATAGCCTGATCTCTCAGGTAAAGGTGGCAAGTTTGTTTTCTAGGGCCGGCATTAATGATATATTAATAGAATTTAATCAAAATAAAGATTTGATTATTTCTGCTAATAATATCCAAAATGGGGAAAATAAATCAACGCTTAAAGCGGAGGTGGGTGGAGAGAATAATAGTGTGGTTTTTAATTATAAGTATTTATTGGATGGGTTGCAAAATATAAATTCTAAAAAAGTTGTTATAGAGGTTAATTCTTCAGATATGCCTGTGATTTTAAAACCGGAAGAAGATAATAGCTATCTTTATTTGATAATGCCAATTAGGAGATAGTTTTTATCTTCTAAATATAAATAAAATTAAAATACCCCCGGTTGGGGGTATTTGTATTAAGAAAGATAATTATTTAAGGACAATTATTTTTACATATTTGGAGCCCCAAATTTTTGCAGAGTTTAAATCAGACATCCAGATATCGATATGATGATAATAGCGAGGATTCATGCGATCTAAGACCGTAAAAACTTTAGAGCCAAAATATTCAGGTATTTGAATTTTGGTGCCCTTGGGGAAGGCATTACTGGCAATCATCCCCCAATAAACGCGATCACCCCAAGCGGCAATAAAGGGGCTGTCGTCGGTTTCTGATTCTCTGGATGTATAGGCGGTGGCAGTAATATAGGTGGTATAATAATCAATCTCATTTGTTTCTGGGAGTGTATTTATATCAATACTATCGCCGGCAATTTTTGGGTTGTCGGGATGATTTACGATCAACACTTCAACTGGTCCGCGACCAAAATCAGAATTTATTTCTTCGGCCAAAACAAAGTGGTGTGGATTGGTTTGCAATAAAGCAAAAATCAAAGAAACCGCGAAAAGAATTCTTTTATAGAAAATAAGGGATTTTTTATCCAAGAACATATAAAAGTATTATTTATATGATATTTGGCCAATTAAAAAACTTCCCATATCTGGAAAGTTTCCTACTATAATAGTAGCATATTGAGTGAAAAATGTCAAGGACCTGTGAGGCTTTTTTGAAATTCTTTTAATAATTTTTTATGAGAAAAAAATATTTTGTCTGCTGAGAGTAGGAACTTTTTATGGAGAGTTGTTTTAATTGCGTATGTTGTGAGTCCAGCTTTTTTTGCACTTTTAATGCCGAGGGGGGAGTTTTCTATTACTAAAATTTCTTTAGCATTAAATTTTAATTTTTTAATTGCCAAGAGATAGGGTTCGGGATTTGGTTTGTTTTTGTTTGTGTCGTCGCCAGAAATTATTACTTTAAAAAAATTTTTAAAAAATTTATCAACTATTTTTTGGACAAATTTTTTATTGGCCCCACTAACTAGGGCCAAGCTTAATCCTCTTTTTTTGAGTAATTTTAACAACATGGAAACATATGGATATGGAGAAACACGAAGGAGGGTTTTTACTTTTTCTTTTTTTATAAGGTGAATTTTTTCTCTATCAACGGTATTTAATTTTTTAGAATATTTTTTTAGAATAAAGTTTATAGTTTCTTTATAAGACATGCCCTCTAATAAAAGTAGGTCTTTTTTCGTTGCATTGATACCAAATTTTTTAAAGGCATATTGCCAGCTGACAATATGGTGGGGGATGTTCTTAATAAGAACACCGTCTAGATCAAAAATTATTGCCCTTATGCTATCCTTTAATATTTTATTATTTGCTGTTTCTGGCATATTTTTCAGATTCTTCTAGTTTGATGCTGATTAGTTTAGAGATGCCATCATCGCCCATGGTGACACCATAAAGTAGGCGGGCTTTTTCCATGGTGGCACGATTGTGGGTGATAACAATAAATTGTGTTTTGTGAGAGAGATCTTCTAAGATTTGAGCGAAGCGCAGGGAGTTTGATTCGTCTAGGGCGGCATCGACCTCGTCGAGCACAATAAAGGGCGCTGGGTTGGATGAAATAATGGCACAGATAAGGGCAATGCTGGTAAGGGCTCTTTCGCCCCCAGAGAGAATACTAATTGATTTCAGTTTTTTACCCGGGGGGGTAGCATAAATTTCAATACCACTATAACCATCGCGATTTTTTTCTTGAAAAAAATTAATAGCGGTATTTTCATTTGGTTGATTTTCTTCTTGCTCTTTTTCCGTTGATTCTTTTAGGAGAGATAATTCTGCCTTGCCCCCATTGAAGAGCATTTTAAAATATTTTTGAAAATAATTATTTATTTCTGCGAATGATTCGGTCATTTGTTTTTTGATGATTTGATCCAATTCATTAATTATTTTTTTGAGTGATTCCATGGTTTCTCTCAGGTCGGATATCTGGGTCGTGATAAATTCATATTGTTTTTGGGTTTCTGTATATTCTTTTTCTATTTCTGGGTCGAGGCCGCCAATCATTTCCAATTGGCCTTTCAGTTTGTTGATTTTATTTAGGATAGAATTTTTTTCTTCCAAGTTTTCAATTTTTGGAGCATCTTTTTTTAGTAAATCAAAACCACCCAGCTCGCGCAATATTTCTTCTTTGAGATCAAACCTTTTTGTTTCTATTCTGGCTAGATTAATTTTTATTTCATTGAGTTCGTTATTTTTAATATTTAGCTCATTTTGGTGTTTTTGGTAGTTTTGCTGGAGGTGCCAGAGGTTGGAACGATCACTGTTCTCCTCATCAAGGATTTTTTTGATGTTTGATTGTAATGAAGAGGCCTCGGCTTCTAAGGACTTTATTTTTTCCTCCAAGCTGGTTATTTTGGGGCTGGTGTTGTTTTTTTCTGGTTCGGGAGTTGTCTTTTGCAGGTAAGGGCGGAGTAGAGAGAGAAGGGCGGTTATCTTTTCCTTGGCAGAAAAGACGAGCTTTTGTATTGTGTCTATATTTTGACCAGTTTGAAATTCTTTCTCGGTGTCCTGATGGAGCCGATCTATAGTTTCGAGGTGCTGAAAAATTTGGTTGATTTTTTCCTCAGATAAGTTTTTGGCTGATGGCTGGCTATTGTTTTTTGCCATCTGTGAATTTTTTAAAATAAATAATTCTTCCTTGAGGGACATTTTTTTGTCGAGAAGAGATTGATGTTCTTGGCGTAGTTTTTCTATTTTTTCATTGGTATTGTTGTTTTTGAGAATTTTATCCAGTTCGTCTTTGGCTGACTGCCAGAGCTCATGAATTTTGTTTTTTTCTTCTTCTATTAGATTTATTTTTTTTATTTCAGTATCATAGTTGGAATTGATTTCTTGCCAGTAGGCGCTGTAATAATTTAATTGGGCTTCCCGGAGCTCGGCTTCTATCTCTTTTCTTTTGTTGAGCTTTTTGACTTGTCTGGTGAGGAGGTTGAGGTGTGGCTCCATTTCTTGGATTTTTATTTGGGCGGCAGAAAGATTTTGTCCAACTTGTTGAAGCTTGGAAATTGTTTGATTTTTTTTAATTTGATATTGTTTGACCCCGGTGGCTTCCTCAAAAAACTCTTTTCTTTCTTCGGGGGTGGCAATGAGGAAGTTGTCGATCATGCCTTGGCCGATAATAGCATAGGTGCGGTGGCCAAAGTTGGCCTGAGTCAGGAGGAGATTGATGTCAGCGAGCTTGCTTTTACTATTATTGATCAGATATTCACTTTCACCATTGCGATAGATTTTTCTGGTGATTAAGAGGTCGCTATAATCAATGGGGACTTTTTTGTCAGAATTGTCCAAATCCAAAGAAACCTCAGCTAGTCCGAGTCGGGCTTTTTTGTCTGAGCCGGAGAAAATTACATCCTCACTTTTTTTGCCGCGGAGGGTTTTGATGCTTTGTTCGCCCATAACCCAACGGATGGCGTCGGAGACATTGCTTTTGCCAGAACCATTGGGCCCGACGATGGCAGTAATGCCGTGGGAAAACTCCAAGGTAGTTTTTTGGGCGAAGGATTTGAAGCCGTTGATTTCTAGTTTTTTGAGATACATAAGTTGAGGGGCAAATAAAAATTGACTACAGAAGAGTCAAATTTATTATATCAGGAAAAGGGTTTTGGGCAAAAAGCACGTAGGTGAGTGAAGCGAGCGATATCCTCATAGCGTTTGCGTGTATGAGAAGTTTCGCCGGCTTCCTTATTATTTTATCATAGAGGAGGCGAAATTTGGGTGAAAGAAAAAGTGCAACCCCTGAAAATTATCTACGTACTTTTTCTTGAACCCCATACACGCTGTTATGTGCTGTTGATTATAATTTTTTTGGTGACTCTCTGCGTTTTTTATTATAAAATTCTTCTTGTTTCTGATGAAATTCAAGACTTACTAGATCTAATTCTTGAATCAGTAAATCAATAATGTCATTAAAGAATTCTCCGCCATTTTCGGCCTTGCTTAGTTTTCGATCCGCTAAACTTCTGGCAATATTTTGATTAGATCGCTGTCCGAATTCAAGCAAATTGGTCATCGCTAGGTTAAGCCTAGAGAGCGTTTTTTGTTTTTGTTGGAGGGATAAAGATTCTTCTTTGTTTATCATTTCAACACATTGCTCATAGGAGTCATAAAGGGAAGAAAGGACTATTTTTGTAGCCATTTTAATATCATCTTCATTAAACATGGTTCCAGCATCAGCCATCTGTCGTTGCCAATCGGACAAAAAATGCTTTCGATCCCAAGAACGAGCTGGCATTTCGTTAAAAATAGTGGAGAATTCTTTTCCTTCAAAATATGGCATGGTGTTTTAAGTTGGTAAGTAATTATGGTCAATTGCACACAACGTACCCGAATATCTGAAGTTGTGAAACAATTTGGGTGAACGAAGTGAACCAGATATTCGGTGTTGTACGATGTCGAATCCCGAAGCATTAATCAATGAGAAAATCCAGCTGTTCTTTTGGTATACCGATTGAAAGTCCGTGTTCAACCGCGGGTACCCACGAAGATTTATCATCATAATTAAACTCAAACTTCTTGCCCTGGAAAATCGCAATAACTTCTCTATCTTTCCAAAAATGCATATACCACTTAGGCTTGATATTCTCAGACAGCCTAGCTATATCTTCGTGGGTAACAGAAACAGTATATAGATGCCACCTATCTGCTGGATTTTCATCCTTTGAAATTCTAAAACCAATAATTTTAAAATCGTTGATTACACGATTGTCATTTAAACTTTCCTCAACGATAGTTCCTTTGTACATGTCTGACATATGATTATTTTAAAATTATTGGTTTGCCTCGGGATTCGATTTTGTACAACGTTTCTGTGTATCTGAAGTTTCAGATACTTTATTGTAGCTTCTCAGTAATGTTCAATCAATAAAAAGCTACAATGAAGAATCTGAAATTTGGGTGAGGGGATAAGAAAATAAAATGAATTATTACCTTCAATTAAAAGCCCTTTTGAAACTTTAGATGACTGTGTGTTGACAAAATTAGCGATAGTGCTAAGTTTAATTTCTAGAATGTACAATAATCATTTAACTCAGGAGGAAAAATGAAATACTCTAAAATATTCAACGGCCAATATTTTGTTTTGGTGCAAAACGGTCATTCGCCCTTATTTCGCAAACTGGATGGAAAAGCTCTTCAAATATACGTAAGTACGAATATTCTTAGTCCTGGTTTGTGTAGTGGCGATGAGATCGTCATTAAGCCTGATAGAAAAGTCCAGCCAGTTGACATGAGCCGTTGATGGTATTACCCGCTTATTAGCAGAACAATGCGAACGGCGGGTTTTAAATTTCAAAAGGGCTTTTAAAAATATAAAAATTATTCATTTTATTTTCTTATTCCTGAACCAGATACACAGTGTTATACGAAGTTGGGTTTTGTTTCTTACCCGTATCTTAATTTAAGGATTAACATAATGAGGCCAAGTGTTGTGCCAACACTATTCATGGCAGTGAGTGGACCATTATGCAGAATTATTCCATAGATTGTCCATAGAATAACACCAACCGCGTATATTATTGAACGTGACAAAGAAATATCTCTCGTGGATTTAGTACGAAAGCTTTTAATCACTTGGGGCAACATTGAAATGACGACCAAAATTCCAGCGATGTAGCCCAAAATATTAAGCCATTGTAATTGCATAATCGTTTTTTAGTAGAAAAGAAACAAAACTCAATTTCGTATAACGTTTGCGTGTATGAGAAGTTTCGCCGACTTCCTTACTTTATTCTAGAGGAGGCGAAATTTGGGTGAAAGAAAAAGTGCAACCTTTGAAAATTATTAACGCGCTTTTTCTTGAGCCTCATACACGCTGTTAAGTGATGTATTTATAATTTTTTACCGTCCTTATTGTTGTCAATTTTTTTCGAACCGAATATTATGTAAAGGAAAACTTTATAGTACAAAACAATAGCGGCAATAAATCCGGCAATGACCAATAGAGATATTTTTAGAATATAAAAAGTTGTAAGAAAATCTGATTTTCTATAAAAAACTAAATCTTTGTAGAACAAAGAATTGTCATCTATTGGCTCTAAAAATCTAAGTTTTCCGTCTTCTTGCCCATTGCTATCATAATGCGTGTATGCGTCAGGAAGTAAACACTTGATATTGTTTATTCTTATATAATTTGCGAATGTTTCTATTGGGACATCATTTTTGCCGTATATATCTCTGATAAACAAAGTTCGTATTCCGCTTTTGTTTTGTACGTCAGCAACTTTATTTTCAAGATTATTGGAACAATAAATATCGTCATATAAAGTTTTATCGGTCGTTGCATTTAGGTGGTATGAAGCCCCGGGACGATCATACAATTCTTCAACTATTTCATTTGGTTTCTTTAGTTCTCGGATTTGTTTAACTTCGGTCGTTATTCGATCGTTAACAGAATCAACAATTTCGTATTGAGGAATAATGAGCGAGTCAAAATAATCATATAGTGTGTATAACGCCAAGATGAAAGACGCGAAAAAAATTACCAAAAGTAATCTGTGCCACCAACGACCACCTAAATTTAAGTCTTTTCGAAAAAAATTGTTTTTCATATGAGTAAAAAATTATAAATATTTCACTTAACGTTTGCGTGTATCCGATGTTTTCATCCCGATTAAACGAGATAAATTTTGGTTATCGAACGCAAGCTTGTAATAGAACTCCACCCAAATCTTCATCGAACTAAGGGATGAAAATTTGGGTCGAGGGAAATGGACACTCCTTAAGGATATAATTTGCGTCAATTTCCCGAGCCGGATACACGCTGTTATACGCTGTTTTGAAAAGTCCCTACCTTAATGTATTTATTTTGGCAATTCATTATTCTTCCATAAGCTCATAAATTCTATCAGCCGCCTTACCTTGGATATGAAATTCCGTGCCGCCTACATAGAAATGAAAGCTTAATTTTTCAGGGTCGGAAGTAGGGGATGTTTGAAAGTGAGATATTTCGAAATCACCTGATTGTACTCGTTTCATATCATCTATTTTCGGATCACTAATGTCAAAATCAAATCCATAACCTTGTTTTTTTGTTTCAGGATTATCTGGCCACTGTTCCCTGAAAAATTTTCTTATTGCGGACTCAAATTGTTCTCCTTGATTTTCTTTACTCTCTTGTGGCGGAGTGGCGCCTTCAAATTTTTCTGGCATAATTTTTACTTTAATTAATATTGGTTAAATTATATCTTAAGTTATATCGACTCCGCCACATGAATTGCCAAAATTTTAATAAATGGGACTTTTCAAAATGGCGTATAACTGGTTGTTATCTATACTTTTTTGTAGATAACAACTAAAATTTGTAGGTTATCCATACAGATCGAGCAAGGCGTTGGGTTGATTTTATTATACCAAAAAAGAGGGGGATCTTAAATTTGGCACAAAATGTGGGTAATGGTAAGATAAAATCATGAATTTAACACAAAAAATAGCTTGGAATACGATAATCCATACCATTGGCAAATTTGGCGCTTCGGCTATTGGGGTTTTGGTAGTGGCTATTTTGACCCGATATTTGGGAGTGGAGGGGTATGGCGAGTACACTACGGTTTTTGCTTATCTTTTTTTCTTTGCGGTTTTGGCCGATTTGGGATTGTATGTGGTGACGATCAACGAGCTCAAAAGGAGCCAGTGGGGTGAGGAAAGATTTTTTAATAATATTTTTACCATGCGCTTTGTGTCAGCTATTTTTATGATGGCTCTGGCTGGGGCTCTGGTTTGGTTTTTTCCTTATAATAATAATATAAAATGGGGGGTGCTTTTGGCTTCACTGTCCGTAGCTTTGGGTTTGATTGACCAGACACTGGTGGCTTATTTTCAAAACAAGATTAATATGAAGATGGTGGCGGCGGCGGAGCTGGCTGGGAAAATATTGCTTTTGATTTTGACTGGGCTGGTGATTTCTCGGGGATTGGGACTGATGGCAATTTTGGCGACAGTGGTAATCGGGTTTGTTTTGAACGTCGGGATAAATCTGGTAGTTTTTTTGAAGCAAGCCAAGCTGAAATTGACATTTGACCTAATAGTATGGCGAGAAATATTTGGTAAGTCCTGGCCAATCGCGGTGACTAGTATTTTTTCTTTGATTTATTTCAAGGCCGACACCTTACTTCTGTCTATTTTGCCGATCAATCCAGCCTATGCTTTGAGTAATAGCGAAGCGGTAGGAATTTATGGCGCGCCGTATAAAATTTTGGAAGTGTTGATTGCTTGGCCGGCGATTTTTATGGGATTGGTTGGGCCGGTTTTGGCCAAGGCGTTTGCCGAGGGGGATCTGGCTGGTTTTAAGAAAGCCTGGCAAAAAGCGTTTGACGGTTTGGCGGTGATAATTTGGCCGATGATTGTGGGGACAACGATTTTGGCTAGACCAATAATTGTGCTTTTGGCCGGGGAGAGCTTTGCGGCGGCTGGGACAATTTTGAAAATATTGATTTGGGCGACGGGGATTATTTTTTTGAGTCATCTGACGACTTATGCGATTATCGCCATTGGCCGGCAAAAACAGATGATCAAATATTATCTTTCAGCAGCAGTGATCGCCCTGGTTTTGTATATAATTTTAATACCCAAATATGCCTACTTCGGTGCGGCTGGGGTGACAGTTGGGGTGGAATTATTTATGCTCATGGCTACGATGATTCTACTAGGAAAAGCGACGGGACTGAAAATAAATTTGATGATTTTCGGTAAAGCCTTTTTGGCGGCAATGGTGATGGGGATGGCCTTGTGGCTGGCTAGTGGTTGGCACATTGTATTATCAATACCTCTGGGTATAATTATATATTTAATAGTAATGTTTCTGGCTGGAGGAATAGACAGAAATCTATTAAAAAAGTGAACGATGAATTATGGGTTATGTCTTTTTATTAACTTTATATTTTATTGCCTTTGCTGGCTTGGCGTGGAAGAAAATAAATTGGGCAATTTATTTGATAGTTTTTGCTTTGCCAGGCTATTTGATTCGGTTTAATTTGGGGCCAGTGCCGATGACGGTATTGGAAGGGATGATTTTGATTTTGTTTATAATTTTTTTATTGCGGCTACGGCGGGACGGAATTTTGGATTTTTGGAAAAAGATTAGAGGGTTAAAATTGTTTCATTGTTTCATTGTTTCATTGCTGACGTTTTTATTGGCGGCAACGGTGGCGGTTTTGGTGGGGCCGGATTTGCGGGCGGCGCTTGGGATCTGGAAAGCTTATTTTGTGGAGCCAATATTGTTTTTTGGGGTTTTTGTGGCGGTGATAAAAAAAGAAGAGTTAAAAAATATTTTTTGGGCTTTGGCCGGATCGTCTTTGACAGTGAGCACGGTGGCTATTTATCAAAAATTGACCGGCAATTGGATCGCTAATGAGTTTTGGGCGGCCGAAGCGACGAGAAGGGTGAGCGGGATTTTCCCTTATCCGAATGCGCTGGCACTTTATTTGGGGCCGATAATCATATTATTAATTGGTTTTTTGGTCGGGCAGGAGAAAGAAAAGAGCAAATTGTTAAATTATTATAGTGTTAAATTGTTGGGATGGGGGATAGTGGCGTTGAGTTTATTATCAGTTTGGTGGAGCGGGTCAAAAGGAGCAATGATAGGGGTAGTGGCCGGGTTGATATTTTACGCGATTTTTTATAGGGGTTATAGAAAATATTTTGTACCCTTGGTGGCGGTAATATTTTTGGTCGGGATAATTTTGTTGCAGAGCGGTCGAATAAACCTAAAGGGAAACTATAGCGTAGAGGGCGGCGATTCCTTGACGGTACGTCAAGAAATGTGGATGGAGAGCTGGCAGATGCTCAAAACAAAACCAATTTTTGGGGCTGGTTTGGCCGGCTACCAGGAGGCAATGGAGCCATTTCACCAAAAAAGTTATATTGAGATTTATTTGTATCCGCATAATATTGTTTTGAATTTTTGGAGTGAGTTGGGGATATTGGGGCTATTGGCGTTTATTCTGGTTATTGTTTGGTTTTATAAGAGAGTATTTTTTAGGCTAGATAAAGATTTAGGATTTGCGATTTATGATTTAAGAATATTATTAGCGGCGACGATGGCCGTGATTATAGTGCACGGCTTGGTGGATGTGCCTTATTTTAAAAATGATTTGAGTGTGTTTTTTTGGCTACTAGTTGGAATGATGGCGGTAGATAATATTCGCCAAAAAAACAAACAGCAGGTATAATTAAGGTGGGTAAGAATTATGAATTAAGGATAAAAACATGGTAGATAGCAATCAAATACAAAAAAAATTAAATGATCTCCTGGCTGGCATTGATGACGGGGACGAAGATGTTTTTTTGGTTGAATCAGCAAAGCAGGAGCAACAAACCCCACAAACAGCTCCTATGGTGCCAGTAGAGCCGAAGATAAAAACAGAGCAAGAGGCGTCAGGCGTGCTCGAAGAAAAAGCGCAGTCAATTTTTTTATCAGAAGAAAAACCGCCGGAGCCAGAGAGCGGGGTGGAGGAAAAAAAAGAGGAAACAAAAGACACCACGCCGCCAGAGGAGCGATTATTATTAGATAATAAAGATGGGGCAGAAGGGGCAGCGGGTGATTTTTTAGAGGGAAAAGGTGTATTGATAAAAGAAAAACAAGATATACCATTTGTTCAAAAAGAAGAGATTGCTATAGAGGAAAGACCATCTGGATTTACTATAAAAAATAATGGCTTTTTGGGTAAACAAGCAGAACTTAATGACAAAATAAGGGCGATGGAGTCAGACAGGAGAGAAGATCAGATAAAAATGAAAGCCATGAATTTGGGTTTTGGTTATATAAACTTGCGAGGGTTGCCGATAATGGCTGAATTTTTGAAATTAGTAGAAGAGGATGAGGCCAAGGAGGCTAGACTTGTTTGTTTTTTTTATAAGCGCGGTGAGGGGTTGAGGTTGGCCATTGCCGGAATGAGCCCCGGGGCGCAAGAGCTAATAGCTAAAATAAAAGAAGAACATCCGGGAGAAAGAGTCTCTATTTTTCTGACAAGCGAGGAGAGTATAGATGCCGTCCTGAGGCTTTATGCCTCAATCCCAAAAAAGGTGGAGAGGATAGATGATATAAAAGTTTTGGAAGGAGAAATTTCTCAATCAAGCCAAGAGATTGGTGATATAAAAGAAATACAGGAAAAGATTAACGGGGCTTCTACTACAGAGGCCATGGGCGTTATAATAATGGCGGCCGCCAGGATTGAAGCGAGTGATATTCATATAGAGGCAGAGGAGAATGATGTAAAAGTGAGATTTAGAATAGATGGCGTCTTGCACGACGTAGCGGTTTTGGCCAAAGAGAAATGGAATCATTTGGTGGCCAGAATAAAATTAAATGCTGGGCTGAAAATCAATATACAAGACAGGCCACAGGATGGAAATTTTAATTTATTAATATTGGATAAGCCAATTGATTTTAGAGTCTCTACTTTGCCGACAAATTACGGAGAGAGCGTGGCGATGAGAATTTTATATCATGACAAGATAAAGAAGATGAGCCTTGACAATTTGGGTTTGGATGAGTATAACCGGGCTATTTTAGAAAAAGAAATAATCAAACCAAATGGGCTTTTGGTGATAACTGGACCGACGGGATCTGGTAAGACGACAACATTGTATTCTATTTTGAATAAATTAAATTCTTCGGATAATAAAATAATCACAGTGGAAGACCCAATAGAGTATAAACTTGAGGGGATTAATCAGTCGGAGGTCAGAGAAGATAAAGGTTATACTTTTGCCAAGGCTTTGCGGTCACTGGTGCGCCAGGATCCGGATGTTATTCTGGTGGGTGAAATCAGGGACGAGGAAACCGTGGACATAGTTTTAAATGCTGCTCTGACCGGGCACTTGGTGCTGTCTACTATTCATACCAATAGTGCGGCCGGGACAATCCCTAGATTTATGGCTCTTGGAGCAAAACCATATCTGCTTTCTCCGGCGATAAATGTAGCGATATCACAAAGATTGGTGCGCCGGGTCTGCCAGGCGTGCAAGGAGACAGAGGCTCTTGATGAACTGAAGAAAGAAAGATTGCAACAGGAGGTGGCCATTTTACCCGATAAATATAGGAGTATTATTAGTCCGGAAAATTTTGATAAAATAACTTTTTATAAGGGTAAGGGGTGCAAGGAGTGCTCTGGTCTTGGCTATAAGGGGCAGATAGCTATTTTTGAGATCTTAAGGATAAATGATGAGATAAAAAATATGGTTTTGGCTGGAGAAATATCAGAACAGCAGATAAAACAGGTGGCCGCAAAAGATGGAATGGTATCTTTGGCTCAAGATGGTATTTTAAAAGCGGTCAGGGGGGTTACCAGTCTGGAAGAGGTGTTTAGGGTGGCCTAAAAATAGAGAAAGAATTTTAAAACCCCGATATTGAATCGGGGTTTTGATAATTGTATTTTTATAGATAACTAAGGGGATTTCCTCTGGATCCATTGATAATAATTTCTAGATGGATGTGTGGCCCGGTTGACCAACCCGTAGAACCGACTTCGCCCAAGACTTCGCCCTGGCTGACTTGGTCGCCTACTTTGACATAAAGCTTTCTAGAGTGGGCATACAGACTTTTGACTCCGTTGCCGTGATTGACGACGATATTGTAGCCGTAACCGGTAGACCAGCCAGCCCTCTCTACCCGCCCTCCTTTCATGGCATATATGGGGCTGCCTGATTTGGCTCCAATATCAATGGCATTGTGTCTCCAGCTAAAATATTGAGTGATACGACGGGAGTTGCTCGGCCAAACAAAACTTTTGTCGGCGTTGGTGGCTGGTTTGTCGGAAAATATATTTTTTATAGAGCCAGTGCTGCGGCTAGCAAGGGTGCCGCTGGAAAGCGGTTTGCCGTCGGGGATAATAATTTTTTGTTTTATTTTTATATTGGCGGCGTCGGCGATATTATTGTAAGATAATATTTTTTCTATGCTGGAGCCGAATTTTTTGGCGATGCTGCCAAGGGTGTCACCAGACTTTATATTGTAGGTAACGCCATTGGTCGGTAGGATGGAGAGTTTTTCTCCCGGTCGGATATAGCTGCCAATAGAGAGGTTGTTTTCCCAAAGAAGGGTGTTGATAGAAATATTGAAGCGGCTGGCAATACTCCCCAAGGTGTCACCAGCCTGTACTGTATATGTTTGGATGGTGTTACCTTGGTTGGCAGGAACAGTGCCTCCGTTTTCGGTGAAGGGAGAAATGTTTGATTTTATCAAAGCCTCACCAGACTGCGAGAGGAGGGCGAGAGACTTGTTTTCGGGGCTGGTTTCCTGGGTATCTATTTTTTTTCTACTTTCCAAAGTATCAAGCTGACTCAAAATAGTTTCTGTTTTTGGATAGCCGGACTCTTTTTTATTTAAGTTTGATTTTTCAACAATTTCTTCTTCGTTTTCTGGGATAAAAATTTTGGCCAAAATACTATTTTTATTAAATTCGTCGGCATAAGCGTTTTTGGTCGAAAGGTTTGTGATAATAATAAGTAAAAAGATTATTAAGAGAATAGTGTGAACAATATATTTTTGACGAAAAGATTTTTTGTACTCAACAAGTTGTTGGCTCAGGGTGTCCTCAAAAAATATTTTTTTTATTTTTTTTTCTAAAAATAAAAAAACCTTATAAAAAGGTACAAGAATTTTTCTAAAAAACACAAGCCACAAGTTTTTGCCAAGCAAGGAGGTTATTTTTAAAAAAAACCTGGAAAATAGGGAAGCAAGTTGGCTGAATATTTTTAGCATAAAGAATTAACAAATTGGTGCCTAGCCATGACAATTCGTTGGTATTTAGCGTATCAAAAAAGGCAAATTTAGTAAAGCTTAATAAATTTGATTTTGGACAAAGTAAGTGATAAGATAAAGGACACTGGAGCATAAAAACATTAAAACACGAAAGCATAAAATATATGGAGAAATATAATCCACAACTAATAGAACCCAAGTGGCAAATAATTTGGGAAGAACAAAAATTATTTCGAGCTAAAGAGTCTGCCTCTTCGGCCGATGGGGATGAAAATAAAAAGAAATTTTATGGGTTGATAGAGTTCCCGTATCCTTCTGGCGATGGTCTGCATACTGGGCATTTGCGATCTAATACCGCCATGGATATTATTGCGAGGAAGAGACGGATGCAGGGCTATAGCGTGTTATATCCGATTGGTTTTGACGCGTTTGGCTTGCCCACAGAAAATTATGCCATCAAGAAAAAAATAAAACCCCAAGAGGCAACAGCTAAAAATATTGCCACTTTTACCAAACAGCTGAAAGAAGCTGGTTTTTCTTTTGATTGGAGCCGGTCATTTTCCACCACCGATGAGGATTATTATAAATGGACGCAGTGGATTTTTGTACAGATGTTTAAGCACGGTTTGGCTGAAAAGAAAAAAGAAACAATTAATTGGTGTACTTCATGCAAGATTGGTTTGGCCAATGAAGAGGTGGTGAATGGAGTGTGCGAAAGATGTGGGGGCGAGGTAATAAAAAAGGATAAAGAGCAGTGGGTTTTGAAAATTACCCAATATGCTGATCGGTTGATTGAAGATTTGGATTTGGTAAATTATTTGGAGCGAATAAAGACACAACAGATAAACTGGATAGGAAAAAGTGAAGGTGCATCTATAAAATTTCCAATTTTTAATTTCCAATTTCCAAATAAATCTCAAATCTCAAATTCCAACAACCAAGATTATTTAGAGGTGTTTACGACTAGACCAGATACTTTGTTTGGTGTGACTTTTATGGTGGTGGCACCGGAACATTCAATTATCAAAAATCAATTAGCAATTATCAATAACAAAGAAGAGGTTTTGAATTATATTGAAGAGGCAAAAAATAAATCAGAATTAGAGCGAACAGATTTAAATAAAGAAAAAACTGGTGTAGAAATAAAAGGCATTAAAGCGATCAATCCAGTCAATGGTAAAGAGATTCCGATTTTTGTGGCAGATTATGTGGTGATGGGATATGGTACAGGCGCCATTATGGCCGTGCCAGCGCATGATGAAAGAGATTTTGAGTTTGCGAAGAAGTATGGGATAGAAATAAAGCAGGTGGTGGCGTTAAAATTTGATGATTATAAAAGGACTATAAAAGTATTAGAGGCATTAAAAGAAATTCAAGATAAGGCCACAGAGCAAAAGTTGGACATCTGGTTGTTGGGTGGTTTGGCTTCTGCTTTTGTGGCGCGAACGATATATCGGGTGCATGAAGATTTGGATTTGATCGTAAAAAATGATAGTGATTTGAACCGACTGAAAGATCTTTTGCTTAATTTGGGTTATATCTTTGAAGGTGAACAAAATTACGAGGATGATACGCAGCTTTTTGATTTTAGATCGTCTAGCGGGGTCAAGGTTCAGATTGGCAAAAATCAGGGTAAGTTAGGAATTGAAAATGGTGATTTTATAAATACCAGGCTGGAGCTGGCGGGTGTGACGTCTTTGGTTTTATCTGAGAGGTTTCTTGAGAATTTTAAAAAATGGAGGCGTACACAAGAATGGGTACAGGACTATCAGATAGTGGCCGATGATTTGGATTTGGAATTTATGTTCGGCCGAGTGATAACTGAAGATGGATTTGCTGTTAATTCTGGTGAATTTGATGGATTATCAACAAGGGAGTTTAAGGAAAAAATTATTAAATGGCTAGAAGAAAAAAATATTGGTAAAAAACAAATACAATATAAATTGCATGATTGGATTTTTTCAAGACAACGATATTGGGGCGAACCGATTCCTATGGTGTATTGCGAAAAGTGTGGTTGGCAAACCGTGCCAGAAAATGAACTACCAATTGTTTTGCCCGAAATTGACGATTATCTTCCAACCGATGAAGGTGATTCACCCTTGGCTAAAAATGAGAGTTGGGTGAAAACCAAATGCCCGGTGTGCGGCGGCGAGGCGAGGCGGGAAACTGATGTCATGCCCAATTGGGCTGGTTCGAATTGGTATTTTGTTCGCTATACTGATCCGAAAAACGAAAAAATGATGGTGGATCCAGAGCGCGCCAAATATTGGCTACCAGTTGATTGGTATAATGGCGGCATGGAGCATACCACCTTGCATCTTTTGTATTCCAGATTTGTGTGGAAATTTTTGTATGATATTGGCGCCGTGCCGAAAGAGTGCGGCGTGGAACCATACGCAAAAAGAACAGCGCATGGCATGATTTTGGGTGAGGGTGGAGTGAAGATGAGTAAGTCAAAAGGCAATGTGATCAACCCTGATGAATATGTAAAAAAATACGGGGCTGACACGCTTCGGGTTTATGAGATGTTTATGGGACCGTTTGATCAGCCGATTGCCTGGGAGGACAAGAGTGTGAATGGGGTGTATAGGTTTTTGAATAGAGTATGGTCATTGCAGGACAAGCTCCAAGCAAGTTCCAAATCTCAAACTTCAAATTCTAAATTAATTACATTACTACATCAGACAATTAAAAAGGTGGAGGAGGATATTGAGGAAATGAAGTTTAATACGGCAGTGGCGCAGATGATGATTTTCCTTAATGAGTTGGAAAAAACAGAAGAATTATCTCAAGGATTGTGGGAGAAATTTATTTTGATTTTATCTCCCTTTGCGCCGCACCTGGCGGAAGAGTTGTGGCAGAATTTGGGACACAAAGAATCCTTGGTGCATGAGAAATGGCCAGAGTATGATCCAGCCCTAATCAGGGCAGAAGAGTTTGAATTGGTAATTCAAATAAATGGCAAGGTCAGAGAAAGGATTTTGGTGGCAACGGATATTGGCGAGGAAGAGGTAAAAGAGCTAGCTCTCAAGAGCGATAAGGTACAAAAGTGGCTGGAAGGTAAAGAGCCAAAAAAGATGGTTTATATCAAAGGGAAGTTGTTGAGTATGGTAATATAAAAGTAACGTGTAATAAGTAATGAGTAATGTGGACAAGGAGTGTTTTTATAAAATTAAAAATCGGAAAATATGAATGCATTTAATAATGCGATGGAGCAATTGAAAAAATCCGCAGAACTGATCAATCTTGAGGCCAGCGTGTGGGAAAGATTGAAAAAACCGGAGAATATTTTACAAGTATCTTTACCAGTAAAAATGGATAGCGGGGAATTGAAAGTTTTTGAAGGCTATAGGGTGCAATACAATAATAGTCGCGGACCATATAAGGGGGGATTGCGTTTTCATCCGAAGACTGATTTGAATGAAGTGAAAGCCTTGGCTTTTTGGATGGCGATCAAGTGCGCGGTGGTGGGGGTTCCTTATGGCGGGGCCAAGGGTGGAATAACGGTGGACCCAAAAAAATTATCAGTGGGAGAATTGGAAAGATTGACTCGGGTCTTCACACAAAAATTGGCAAATTTTATTGGGCCAGAGAAAGATATCCCGGCCCCAGATGTTTATACCAATCCGCAAATCATGGCTTGGATGGTTGATGAATATTCAAAAATAAAAGGATATAATGTGCCGGGGTTAGTAACGGGTAAGCCGGTGGAAATCGGCGGGTCGCTCGGTCGCAATGAGGCGACAGGGCTCGGCGGATTTTTTGTGATGGAGCAACTGGCCAAGAAAATAAAATTAAACCCAAAAAAGACAACGGTCGCGATTCAGGGTTTTGGTAATGTAGGCTATAATTTGGCAGTGTTTTTGCACAAAGCAGGATATAAAATAATGGCGGTGTCTGATTCGCAAGGTGGGATCTGGAATAAAAATGGCCATGACATGGACCCAGAGGAAGTGATGAAAGCAAAAAAAGAAAAAGGGCAGATTGATGGTTGCTATTGTCGGGGTACGGTGTGTGATTGTTTGAATTTTGCCAAAATTGATAATGAAAAATTATTACAACTATCAGTAGATATTTTGGTACCAGCGGCTTTGGAAGGGGCGATCAATGAGAAAAATGTCGGTCGGGTAAAAGCGAAAATAGTTTTGGAGATGGCCAATGGTGGGATAACCCCGGAAGCAGAAGAAAAGTTAAACAAGAAGGGGGTTGTCGTAGTACCGGATGTGCTGGCCAATGCAGGTGGGGTGGCGGTGTCGTATTTTGAGTGGGTGCAAAATTTGCAGAATTATCATTGGAGTTTGGAGGAAGTCAATAAAAGATTGGAGAAAATCATGAGTGAGTCTTTTGATGAGGTGTGGCAGAGGAAAGAAAAATATCAGACTAATCTGCGTATGGGCGCATTTGCTTTGGCCCTGGAGAGGATTGGGGCGGCGATGAAAGTACGCGAATAATGAATAATGGGAAAACCCGGGCGAGAGCTCGGGTTTTATTGTTTATATTTGCCAAGCTCATAAAGGCCGATACTCGCGGCGATGGCGACGTTGAGGGATTCTTTTTGACCGAGCATGGGGATGGAGATGACAGCGTCGGCTTGGCTCAATATTTTTCTACTAATGCCCTTGACTTCGTTGCCGACGACGAGGGCGCAGGGTAACTGGGGTTTAAAAGTGGTGAGGTTTTTGGTTTTGGGACCAGTTTCTAGGGCATAGATTTTAACGCCTTGGCTCTTGAGCTTGGATACCAACAAGTGAGTTTGCCAGTGTTTTTCCCAAGGCACAAAATTTTCTGCGCCAAGAGAGACTTTTTCTATTTTCTGGTTGGGCGGAGCGGCAGTGTAGCCGCAGAGATAGATTTTGGTTACGCCAAAAACATCGGCCGACCTAAAGATGGAGCCAATATTAAAGAGACTTCTAATATTTTGGGCGATTAGGTAGAGCTCTTTTTTATTTTTCATTTATTTTAATTATAGTGTGGTTATGATAGAATTATAGTAAGATAATGGAATTGGTCAATAAATATGTTTAATTATCCAAATTATAAAATAGAAAAAGATCTTTGGAAGAAGGGCTTTGATTGTGTGGCGGGTTTGGATGAGGCGGGTCGGGGGGCTTGGGCAGGGCCGGTAGTGGCGGCGGCTGTGATTTTACCAAGAGATTTTAGGTTTAGAGGATTGAAAGACTCCAAGCTTTTGAGTCCGCAAAAAAGGGAAGAATTGTTTGTGGTGATAAACAAAAATGCTTTGGCTATAGGAGTGGGAATTGTTTCGGAAAAAATTATTGATAATGAGGGAATTATTGGGGCGACCAGAAAAGCCTTTTTGGAAGCAGTGGAAAAAATAAAAGAAACAGCGGATTATCTTTTGGTTGATGGAATAAAAATTTTTGAGCATCTAATCCCTAGTAGTTTTCATATAAAAGGTGACAGAAAGATTGCTTCGGTGGCAGCGGCTAGTGTCGTGGCTAAGGTGACAAGGGATCATATTATGAAAGATTATCATCAACGGTATCCTCATTATAGTTTTGATCAGCATAAAGGATATGGGACGGCCGAACATGCTGGATTTTTGGAACAACATGGCTGGTGTGATATTCATCGCAAGAGTTTTCGGCCGGTGGCAGAAAAGGGATATCGGCATTTCGAAGAAGATTAGATTCATTTGATTTTTTGGTCGTTTTTTTATATAATAGGAAAGTAAAATAAATTTAAAAATATGGAAGACAAAATATTCCCGGGGGGCAGGGAGCTTTTGGACGCCCATGATTTATTGATAAATCAACTGGGTATTAGCTATGGTTCAAAGGTGGCTGATTTGGGTTGTGGCACGACTGGCTATTTTGCTTTTCAGGCGGCTCAGGTGGCTGGTGATACGGGCATGGTTTATGTGGTTGATATTCAAAAATTGATTTTGAAAAATATAGAGAATAGGGCAAAAATGCTTGGGCTTGGGAACATAAAGACTGTTTGGTCAAATCTTGAGAACTATGGGGCGACAGAAATTAATGATGGCTCTGTAGATTATGCTTTTTTGATTAATGTTTTATTTCAGAATAAAAAACCGGAGACTATTTTGAGAGAGGCGGCGAGACTCCTGAAGCGGGGTGGAAAAATTTTGGTGGTTGATTGGAAGAGTGGAAGGTTTCCTTTTGGGCCCACAAGTGAAGCAAAGGTTTTGCCAGAAAGAGTGCGGGAACTGGCTTTGGGCGCCGGCTTGAAAGAAATAAAAGAAATAAATGCTGGAAAATTTCATTACGGATTAATTTTTGAAAAAATATAATATGACAAATTTATTAACCTTGGTTTATTGGTTTGATTTTACTCCAGAGCCATGGCTCGGTGGGGTATTTAGAGTTTTGACGGTGATTTTTTGTTTAATAGTGATTGTTGGTTTGGTGTCTGGATTGTTTGTAAACAAAAACAAAGAAGACAATTTAAAGAGAAAGTTTTGGGACAAGGTGCGCACTTGGGGGCTATTGATAGGTTTTTTGGGGTTATTTTTGATATTTGCTAGGCAGCAGGGTATAGGATTTTTGGGGATGCCATTTTTGTTTTTAGCTTTATGCATTTGGGCTATCTGGTGGGCTTATAAAATTTTTAGGTATTTGATAAAGATAGTGCCAGAGAGGCGGGAAGAGCAAAAGAAAAAAGAGGAGATGAAAAAATATTTATAAAAGGTATGAATAATCGCGAGAAGGGCAGGAGGGGTGAAGAGTTGGCAGAAAAATATTTACAGGAAAATAATTATAAAGTTGTAGAAAAAAATTATTATACACGCTGGGGTGAGATAGACATCATAGCGAGAGATAGAAAAACTGAAGAACTGGTTTTTGTGGAGGTAAAAATGAGGAATTCCGTGGCTTGTGGTTTACCAGAGGAATCAGTGACGGAGGGCAAGCTAGAGAAATTGGAGATGACGGCAGAAGTTTATCGTCAGGAGAAGGCAGAGGATGGGCGCTATCGTTTTGACTGCCTAGCGATAGAGGGAAGGGGAAATAATAAAGATTTTAGAATAACACATTATAAAAATATTGGTTTAAGCTAGTATATGGGTCAGGATTTTTTTGGACAAAGGAGATTTGTGTTGGGGACATTGGATCGCTTTGAGGGAGAGCAGGCTGTTTTGAAAATGGAAGATGGGCAGACAATAAATTGGCCAAAAGGAGATTTGCCGGGCGATGCTGTCGAAGGAGCGGCGGTAAAAATATTTTTGACTACGGCCAGGACAGAAGAAGAAGAAAGAGAGCGCACAGCCAAGGCGGTTTTGAATGAGTTATTAAAGACAGAATAATATTATGGCAAAAGAGGGGGAGAATATAAGCAGTAAAATTATTTTTAAATGGCTACTGATAACGGCCGTTTTTTTGATAGTGGCAGTGGTTTTGGTTGGCGGTCTCCAGGTTTATGGCTATTTTTATAAGGATAAAATTTATCCTGGGGTAATAGTGGGGCGGTTAGAACTTGGTGGTAAAACAAGAGAACAGGCTCGAGTTTTACTACAAGCGCAAATTGATAAGTTGGCAGAAGAGGGTCAATCATTTGAATATTTAGATAATAAGTTTCAAGTCAATCCAGTGGTTTATGGCGGGGCAGAGAGCGGGGTGGCCTATGAGCTGTGGAGTTATGATTTGGAGAGGACTATTAGCGGGGCTTATGGTTGGGGTAGGGGGAAGAATTTTTGGCAGGGGATGACAGAAAAAATAAGAACATTTTTCGGTAAAAATAAAGTAGAGGCAGAATATAAAATAAACAGTGAGGGCTTGATACAAATATTAAAGAAAGAGTTTGGCAAGTGGGAGATGCCGGGTAATAATGCCAAGATATTTTTTGATAATGGTGTGGTTAAGATTGAAAAAGAAAAGGAAGGAAGGGTTTTTGATTATAGTAAAGCGTTAATTTCATTGGGAAAAAATTTGGGAGAAGCAAAGACTGGCGCGGTAAAGTTGGAGCTGGTGGCTGAGGTGCCATCTATAAACACACAGGAAGCGGAAATGTTTTTGGGCCAAGTGGATGTTGTGGTTGATTCGGCGCCCGTTGTTTTGTATTTAGATAATGGTCAAGAAGAAACAAAAGAATGGAAGATAAAAAAACAGGAAATTCAGGAGTGGCTAGAGCTAAAGAAAAATCAAGCGCGGGGCGTCCATCTTGGATTTAATGATGACTTGGTAAAAGGAAGACTGAAAAAGATAGCAGAGGAAATTGACCGGCCGGCGAAGGAAGCGAGATTTTTGGTGGCTGGTGATAGGGTCCAAGAATTTCAAAATTCTCAAGATGGGGAGATATTGGATATAGAAAACACAACAAAAGAAATAGAAAATAAATTTTTTGGAGACAAAAATACAAGGGTGGCTTTGGTTATGAAAATTGATAAGGCAAAAATAGATAACGAGAGTGTAAATAATTTGGGGATAAAAGAGTTGATAGGCAGTGGGGCGTCTGATTTTAGTGGATCGCCGGTAAACAGGAGACACAATATCAGTGTAGGGGCCGGATCTTTAAATGGCATATTGATAAAACCAGAGGAAGAATTTTCTTTGCTTAGTGCCCTTGGCGAGATAAATGCAGAGAGCGGCTATAAGCCCGAATTGGTGATAAAAGAAGGTAAAACTATACCAGAGTTTGGTGGGGGGTTGTGCCAAATCGGAACTACTTTATTTCGTTTGGCTATTAATACTGGTTTACCCATCACTGAAAGGCGCAACCATTCTTATCGGGTGTCATATTATGAACCAGCTGGAACAGACGCGACGATTTATGACCCTTGGCCGGATTTTAAGTTTATCAACGATACAGGAAATTATTTATTATTGCAGACAAAAGTAGACGGCAATAAATTGTTTTTTGATTTTTGGGGGACACGCGACGGGAGAAGCGTGGCAACAACCAGCCCGGTGATTTATAATATTGTGAAACCAGGGGAAACAAAAATAATTGAGAGCGAGGATCTGAAGCCGGGAGAAAAGAAGTGCACAGAAAAACCGCATAATGGCGCCGATGCTTATTTTAAAAGAAATATTACTTGGCCAGAGGGAATTGGCAAGGAAAATAGTGAAGAGACCTTTAGGTCTCATTATGTGCCGTGGAGCGAGGTGTGTCTAGTTGGTAAGGCAGCGACGAGTACAGCGGAGATAATAGAAGCACAGTAGAAATAGGTGGAGATAAATAGAAATAAATATAAAAACTAAAACACCCCGCACAGGCGCGTGGTGTTTTTAAATCTTTTGAAATATAAAGCTAGAGATATAATTTTTTAATTTGGTTCAAAAATAATTTTATTTGCTGTATAGCTTGCCTGTTTTCTCTGTTGGAAATTATAAATAAATTATCTAGAATTTTCTCTAGGGTTTTGGTAGAATTTTTGGGGGTAACTTTTTTAATTTTGGGGAATGACTTTTGGCGCAAATCATTATATATTTCCACGAGAAAATCTAAGAACTTATTATCATTTTTGCGGATAATTTTTTTTATACCGTTGAAGGTCATACAAATGATGAACTTAACTCGGTCTTGAATATCGCGTGTTTCTCTTTTGGTTTCATAAATCATTTTACCCTTGGGAATTTTTAGATTTTTTTTATTAAAAAGTATTTTGGATTTACCCCAGAGGCGGGCGCTGTTTTTTGGTGATAAATAAAGATCAACATGAATTGGCCCAGCGCTGGTTTGGAATAATAAGTAGGCGTATGTTCCCCCGAGCGGATAATTTTGTTGAGCCTCGTGATAAATTATAATTTTACCGATTTTTTTGTAGAGTTTGAGCCGTTGAGCTATTATTTTCTTAATTTTTTGATCAGAAAAAGTGGCCCAAAAATCTATATCGCTAAATTCATCTGATGAGCCACGAGCAAGCGAGCCAAAAATGTGACCCTCTAGAGCAATAGCGGAGAAGATGGTTATTAGTTTTTTAAAAATTTTATTTTTTTCTTTTTGCCTTGCGTTTTGGAAGGCGGTGATATTATTTGACCAAGCCAGGGCTTTCTTTTTTATAGTAGCCATCAGTTTATATTTTTGAGCGCTGTATTTTTGGTAATAGTTGGGAAATTTTTTAAATAAGGAAAATTTAAGGACGCTATACTTTTTGGTGTCTAATGGATGTGAGCGAAGATAATCTCTCGTGGCGAGCATTTGTTTTATTTCTGGGTGATTGACTGGATAAAAATGGGCGATGAAACGCCTTTGTCCGTTAACGTACTTTTCTAAAAGGCGAGTACCAGGATCATTTTTCGCGCCAAGTGATTGATAGCCAATTTTTTCCATAAGGATAAGCTGGGAGTCGATTTGGGAAACATTTTTGACAATAAACAACATATCAATAGTTGGTTTTCCGGCCAGACCGGGGACCGAGGTACTGCCAATATGGTGACTTTTTAAAATAGCATGTTTAAAAATGAGCTTGATGTTATCACTTTCTTCTTTGAACCAGATAGGCCAAGATGGCTGGTAGGGAACCACGGTATAATTTTTGATGGTCATGGAGATTAAATAATACTTAATTTAAGAGATGACAGGATTGGTGAATTTTAATAAATATCGTCTTTAGATTAATTTTACTGCAATTAATCTAAAATTAAAACCCCGTCTTTGGTGAAAGGCGGGGTTGAAATCCCTAATTACTCCAAGAGAAGAAAATCCTTATAAGGGCAATCCGAGTCGAAACCAGGATTATCCTTAAAAGAGATCCCCATGCTCGTCGTCTCTTGGAGAAATTAAGGATTGGTTAGTTTTAAAGCGTCTAGCTAGCATATCATAAGGACCAAAACTTGTCAAGGCGGGGGTAATCTGGTAGAGTAGATTTATAAGATTAACTAAGAAAATATGCCTAATAATAGGAAAAATGGAGGGAAAAAGTTTTTGATGGGAGGGGGTCTTTTTTGGGATTTAACCTCAAAGAAAGAGCAGGGGGTGGCCGAGAGCCTGGGTGATGAATATAAGAAATTTTTGAAAGTTTGTAGGACAGAGAAGCAGACTATCAGAGAGGTAGAAAGACTGGCAAAGCAGAGGGGGTTTGTACGAGGTGATTTAAACAGTGGATTGGCAAAAGGCAAAGATAAATTGATTTTTATAAACCGAGACAAGAGCGCTGTTTTGATAAATTTTGGTAAAGGCGATTTAATGGCTGGGGCCAATTTTTTGGTGGCGCACACGGATTCACCACGAATGGACCTGAAGGTAAAACCGCTTTATGAGGATGGGGGTATTGCCTATTTTAAACCAAATTATTATGGTGGCATAAAAAAATATCATTGGCCAGTAACGCCTTTGGCAATGCAAGGAACAGTGGTTTTGAAAAATGGACAAGAGATAGAGATCGATATTGGCTTAAAGGAAAATGATCCAGTGTTTGTGATTTCTGATTTATTGCCGCACCTAGATCACGAGAGGATGGATAAGCCTCTGGGTAAGGCGATCGATGCGGAGGAACTCAATATTATTGTGGGGACAAAACCAGTAGCAGACAAAAAGGCCAAAGAGAGGGTAAAAATGGCAGCATTAGAATGGCTCAATAAAAATTATCAAATAGGCGAAGAGGAGTTATTTGCGGCAGATATCAGATTCGTGCCGGCTTACAGCCCGAGAGATGTTGGTTTTGATCGGGGCCTTATAGCGAGCTATGGGCAAGATGATCGAGTATGTGTGTTTGCGGCCCTGGAAGCATTTTTGGAGACAAAAAACAAAAGGGTTAGTGTTTTGTATTTGGTGGACAAGGAAGAGACAGGTAGTATTGGGGCGACTAGTGCCGAATCAATGTTTTTGGAAAACGTGATTAGCTGGCTAATAGAACAAAGAGGAATAAAAATAAATATTTATGATTTTTATAGAAAGTCGAGAGGCATCTCGGCTGACGTAACTGCGGCCTATGACCCGGACTATAAACAGGCATATGATCTCAATAATGTGGCGCACCTGGGCCACGGGGTAGTAATAGAGAAATATTTGGGACACCGAGGCAAATCTTATACTATGGAAGCAGAACCATTTTTTATTAGAGAGATTATAACTTTATTTAATAAAAATAAAGTGGTTTGGCAGACAGGGCACCTGGGTAAGGCAGAAGCTGGTGGGGGTGGATCGATCGCCGGGTATTTGGCCAATCGTAATATGGAAATGGTAGATATTGGGGTGCCACTTCTGAACATGCATGCGCCGTATGAACTTTCTAGTAAGGCGGATATATATTCAGCTTATAAAGGTTATAAAGCGTTTTTGGAAAATTAATTATGGCAGAAGAAAGGATAACAACACCAGAAGAAAAAGAAGAAGATCAGGGTTTTGATTTGACACTAAGGCCGAGAAGTCTAGATGAATTTATCGGGCAGGGACAGATCAAGTCAAATTTGAAAATTTTTATTGAGGCGGCTCGGCAGCGAGGCGAGGCCTTGGAGCATGTGCTTTTTTATGGAGCGCCGGGTCTGGGCAAGACAACTCTGTCACATATCATTGCCAGAGAGATGGATGTGAATATAAAGGTGACAAGTGGGCCAGCGATTGAAAAGGCTGGAGATTTGGCCGCAATTTTGACCAACCTAGAGAGAGGCGATGTCCTTTTTATTGATGAGATACATAGATTGAATAGGAGTATTGAAGAAATTCTTTATCCGGCGATGGAAGATTATGCCTTGGATATTATTATTGGCAAGGGGCCATCAGCTAGGACATTGAAATTGGATTTACCACATTTTACTTTGGTCGGGGCAACAACCAGATTGAGTTTGTTGTCTTCACCCCTTCGTGATCGGTTTGGTAATATTTTTAGAATTGATTTTTATAAGCCAGAGGAAATACATAAAGTGGTAGAGAGGTCGGCAAAGATATTGGGAGTTGATATAGAAAATGAGGCGGCAGGAGAGATATCTAGGCGTGCTCGTTCTACGCCGAGAATTGCCAATAGGCTTTTGAAGAGAGTCCGGGATTTTGCCCAAGTCAAAGGGAATGATAAAATTAATAAAGAGGTGAGTGATGAGGCGTTGAAGATGCTCGATATCGATATGCTTGGACTGGACGAGATCGATAGGAGAGTGTTGAAAGTAATTATTGAAAAATATAATGGAGGCCCGGTGGGACTCGGTACAATTGCGGCGGCGACGAATGAAGAAATAGCTACGATAGAGGAAATTTATGAACCGTTTTTGTTGCAACAGGGATTTTTGATGCGGACACCACGAGGGCGGGTAGCGACCAAAAGTGCTTATGAGCATCTGGGTTTTAAGCCGCCAGAAGAGACTAAATTATTTTAACTCCTACAAATCTACAAATATTTTACAAATATACAAATAATATTTAAGAACATATTTAGATGGGGATACCACTTTTCATCATATTAATATTATATCTTTTGTTGGCGGCGTGTTTTGTGCTTTTTTCTTTGTTTTTGGTTTATCATGCTTTGCGTTTTGGGGTAGCGACAATTTCCAATGTTTTGGTAATGATAATTTATATTGTGGTATCTGCGGTGATACTCGTATCTGCCTATTCTTTTATTGTGTCAGTTGATTGGATGCAGACTATTCAAATATTATAATTTTTTTAAGTTTATTTTACCTTTTTTGCGAAGGGCGGGGGTAAATTCCGTATTGTTGGTGGAGGATGCGGGATCTTTCGCTTCGCTCAGGATAAATTATTTGCAAAATTATGTTTAGCTTGAAGTATATACCGCACAGAGAACCAGACGAAAAAGTGGTTTTTGTATTGCATAGGCACAAATTTGTTTTTGGGGTCGTGGCTCTGGCTTTTTTGATTTTGGCCATTTTGCCATTTTTTATTTATTTTTTAATTAGCAAAGAAATGCCCCAGGCTTTAGAGAGCCAGTTTTGGTCAATATTTTTGAAATTATTACTATTTCTGTTTTATATGTTTTGGTGGATGTTGTTTTATTATGCTTTTTTGGATTATTACCTAGATGTTTGGATGGTGACAAATTATAGGGTAATTGGCGTGGAGCAGCGAGGGCTTTTTCATCGAGTGGTGGCTGAATACAAACTTTTTCGCATTCAGGATGTTTTGGCGGAGCAAAAAGGATTTTTCCCAACGGTGATTGATTATGGTAATGTGCATATTCAAACAGCCGGAGAACAGGAAGTGGTGAACTTTAAACAAGTACCCAATCCCAATCATGTGGCGAGAGAGTTGATACGGCTTATAGAATTCAATAAAAAGAAATTAGCCGCCAAAGAATTAAAAGATGAAGTTAAAACTATTTGATTACAATTTACCAAATGAATTGATAGCCCAAAAACAAATGAAGCCGCGAGATATTTCGCGGCTCATGGTTATTAATAAGGCTAGTCGGCAAATAAGGCATGATTATTTTTTTAATTTGGACAAATATTTAAAAGAAGGGGATGTATTGGTCTTTAATAATAGTAAGGTTTTCCCGGCGAGGATCAGATTTGGCGGTAGAGAAATATTTTTACTTAAAGAATTGAGAGGTGGAAAATGGGAAGTGATGGGAAGAAATTTAAGATTTATGATTTATGATTTAGGATTTAAGAGTAATGTTTTAAAATGTGAGATATTAAAAAAAATGGATAGTGGCAATTATATAGTCAGATTTAATTTGCAAGGGAAAAAATTCAGAGAGTGGTTAGAGAAATACGGAGAGACGCCCTTGCCACCGTATATAAAGACCAAGGATTCGGCGCAGATACGGAAAGATTATCAGACTGTTTTTGCGAAGAGTGAAGGGTCAGTGGCAGCGCCGACAGCGGGGTTACATTTTACCAAAAGAGTTTTTGGAAAATTGGAAAAGAAGGGGATAAAAATTGAATTTGTAACTCTTCATGTGGGCGCAGGGACATTTCAAACAGTGAAGACGGAAAATATTGAGGAGCACAAATTGCACGAAGAGTGGGCTGGAATAGACAAAATAACGGCAGGGAGACTGAGTAGATATAAGAAAGAAGGGAGAAGAATTATTGCTGTGGGAACGACAAGTTGTCGAGCGCTAGAAGCATTGGTAGACAAAGAGGGAAGATTAAAACCGGCAAAAAGAGAAGTTAATATTTTTATTTATCCGGGGTACAAATTTAAATTCGTGGATGGTTTAATCACCAATTTTCATTTACCCAAGTCATCACTTTTGATGCTGGTGTCGGCCTTGGCCGGGAGAAAGTTTATTTTGGAAGTATATAAAAAGGCAATTCAAAAGAAATATCGGTTTTATAGTTTTGGGGATGGGATGTTTATTAGGTAGGTAGGGGTGTAGGGTCTGTAGGTTGGTAGGGGATTATTTTATTTGACTTTTGGGTGAGGCAGAGATAAGATGATTGAATTAATAAAAATAAAATTTAAATGTAAAGATCTTTAAAATTTTCAATAAACTGGGAGGGCTAAGAGATGAGCCGAGAGTGGGTTTTTTATTATAATCACAAGGGCGAAAGGATAAAAGGAGATGATCCGCGGCAAGTGGACATCGTTTCAACTTTTCCCTTGCCCAAGCCATCACGAGCGACTGGGACAAGAAATTTACCTAAGTTTTCTTTTGGTACTCGATGGGGTTCAATCATTGATCATTTGCTCGTAGGAGCGAGTTTGATTCGCTCAAAATTGTGGTACTGGGGCTGGAGTTATAAGGAGCTGGAAGGGTTTATTGATCAGGAGGCGATTAAGTTTTTCAAGGATAGAAAAATCAGATTTTTATTTTTTTACAAAACAAGAGGGGGTGGGTATCTATTTGTGCGGCATGATCAATGTGCTTTTGCGGGGAAAACCGTGGTGATTGTGCCGCCGAAAAAATTGGAAAAGAAAAATGGAGAAAACCCAAGATGAAAACAAAAAAGTTTTACTATAATTGTTTTTCTTGGCAGCTAGTAGGGCCTAGGGGGGCCTGTGCAATATCAAATTTTCCTTTACCCGCAAAAGTGCGGGGGAGATGCGCTCAGTCATTTTCCCGCGTTGAGGTTCAAATCGGAGCGTTCTGCGACCCCGTGATACTGGACCCGATTTTATTGGGTAAAAGGTGGAGGATCGTGGGATCGGCTAGAAGAGACCCCAGATCCAGGAGGGCTGTTGAATCGGCGGGGTTGGGATTAGTTGACCGCTGGGTTTTATTGGAAAAGGGGGAAATGTGGGTGGCGGTGATTTGGCGCTATCTCACTGATGCCAAATATTTTTAGTTTTAAAAATCCCTGACGGGAAACTGTCAGGGATTTTATTTATGGAAAATTATTTACTTAGATATTTGAAAGCGTTTTTGAGCTTGTCTTCCATGCGGATAATGTCGGGGGGAATTTTTTTGAGGGCTTCACGAACATCACGCTCATTGTAGCCAAGAGAGATCAACGCATCAAATGTTTCGGTGTCAGTATCAGAGAGATTGAGTTCTTTTTCGGTGGCAGGCAGAACATCCAGTTTATTTTTTAATTCTACCACGATACGCTCGGCAGTTTTTTTGCCAATGCCGGAAACTTTATAGAGAATAGCCGGGTCATCACGCAGGATAGCTTTTTTGATATCAGAAAGTTTGGCCACTTCGAGGACGCCCAGCGCGGTTTTGGGGCCGACACCGGAGATGGTGATGAGGATCTCAAAAAAACGCAATTCTTCCTGGGTCTCAAAACCAAAAAGACTCATGGCATCTTCAGAGTGCCGCAGGTGGGTGTAGAGCTCTAGTTCAGAATTAATTTGAGCTTTTTGGAGGAGAGTGGTAGGCGCAAAAATTTGGTAGCCGATATTGCCAACTAAAAGAACTAGAGACTTGGAGTTTTTTGAGAGGATAGAGCCCTTGAGATAAGAAATCATGGGATAAGTATTTAGTATAAAGTATTAGGTATTAAGCATAAGATAAGTTTAACTTATTTGGGCTAATTTTGGAATAATGTTATAACCTTAAGGGGTGGATAAGGTGTGGATTTGACAGATTTGTCATTTTTGGTATAATAGTTAGTGAAAATAAATACTTAATATTTTGGCTTAATTTGGCTAAAATAACTTGGTAAGAATAATAATATGAAAAAAACAATATTATTAACAAAAAATCTAAGCGGTTAGGCTCTGGATTGTCTTGTTTTCGTACCAAGCCGCTTAGAACAAGCGGTTTTTTGTTACTTTAAAAAATAGTAAAGAATAAAATCAGTTCAGTTTTGAGGGTAGACCCTGAAAAGTGGATTGATTAGGATAGAATTTTAAAAACATTTATAAGGGAGGGTTGAGGAAAAAATTGCAATTTTATATTGTAAGGAGATTTCTAAAATATAAGCTTTTAGGAATCCGTAATTTTAAGGCGTGTGGTGGATGCCTAGACATCAAGAAGCGAAGAAGGACGTAGCAGCCTGCGATAAGCCTCGGTTAGGTGGCAAGCAACCTGTGATCCGGGGATTTCCGAATGGGGGAACCCTACCGTGTAAACCACGGTAAGCCGCGCTTTTGCGCGGTAGCATACCCGCTGAAGTGAAACATCTCAGTAGGCGGAGGAAAAGAAATCAATCGATATTCTCCTAGTAGTGGCGAACGAACGGGGAACAGCCCAAACTCTTTTTAGTGTTTATTGAGGCGGTACAATGTTTAATTATGTTGTGCCAAGACAATAATAAAGGTACAAGCTGTTGCTAATTTGAGGGTTGTAAGATAATTGCGTTTCTGCCGCTTGTAGGGCAGAAGGTTAGTTACAAAAATTATTATTAGCTGAAAGCCATTGGAAGGTGGCTACCAAAGTAGGTGATAGTCCTGTAGGCAAAAATAATAATTCTGACCAGTAGTTATTCTTAAGTAAAACGAGACACGTGAAATCTTGTTTGAAGCTGGGTCGACTATGACCCAAGGCTAAATATTCTTGATGATCGATAGTGAACTAGTACCATGAGGGAAAGGTTAAAAGCAGCCCGGTGAGGGCGATGAAATAGTATCTGAAACCACATGTTGACAAGGAATCGGAGCATGCTTTACGCAAGTAAAGTGTGCGACGGTGTGCCTATTGAAGAATGAGCCAACGAGTTTGTGTATGTTACTTGTTTAATCCCGCATTGCGGGAGAAGGCAAAGGGAAACCGAGTCATAATCTGGCGTATACTCTTTAATATTATTGGCTTGACCTTTGAGCTAATAATATTGAATGAGTAAGGTAGCATGTACAAGACCCGAAACCAGGCGAGCTAGCCATGGACAGGATGAACCCTGAGTAAAATCAGGAGGAGGTCCGTACCCACCAGCCGTGCAACACTGGGGGATGAGCTGTGGCTAGGGGTGAAATTCCAATCGAGCTTGGTAATAGCTGGTTCTCCTCGAAATAGCTTATGGGCTAGCGTCTTTTGTTCGCATCCAGGGGTAGAGCACTGGAAGGAAGTGGAGTGGTTCGCCATATCCCTTTCTATCAAACTCCGAATACTGGGTGTTTAAAAAAGGCAGTAAGACTACGGGGGCTAAGCTTCGTTAGTCAAAAGGGGAACAGCCCAAAATCTTAAGTTAAGGTCCCTAAATCTACGTTAAGTGTGAAAGGTAGTGGATTTTCTTATACAACTAGGAGGTTGGCTTAGAAGCAGCCACCCTTTAAAGAAAGCGTAATAGCTCACTAGTCAAGAATTTCTGCGCCGAAAATTTACCGGGGCTCAAACGTAGTACCGAAACTAAGGGCTCCGACGCAAGTCGGAGCGGTAGAGGAGTATTCTATATCCGCTGAAGTCGTTTCGTGAGGAACGGGGGAGGATATAGAAGTAAGAATGTTGGCATGAGTAGCAAAAAGACCGGTGAGAAACCGGTCCACCGAAAATCCAAGGTTTCCTGGGCAACGCTAATCGGCCCAGGGTTAGGCGATCCTAACCGCGTATCCAAACGGATGCGAGGGATGGAAAAGCAGGTTAATATTCCTGCCCTGTACAAATATTATCCTCACACTGACGCATTTAGAAGTTAAGAGCATATTTTGGCTATATATGTTTGCTCCGATGCAAATCGGGGCGAAGAAGTGAAACCTCCGGGTGGAGCGAATTCTTGATAACTGGGTGCCGAGAAAAGGTGTGTTGTTAAGTATGTGTGCAACCGTACCGTAAACCGACTCAGGTGGGTGAGGCGAGAAGCCTAAGGTGAACGAGATAACCCTTATTCAGGAACTCGGCAAAACAACGGGCGTAACTTCGGGATATGCCCTCCCCGGCAGCGCAAGCTTGTCGGGGCGCAGTTAAAGATCTCTAGCGACTGTTTACCAAAAACACAGGTCCCTGCTAAAGTCGTAAGACTATGTATAGGGGCTGATGCCTGGCCAGTGTCAGAACGTTAAGCGGAGAGGTGCAAGCCTTGATGCAAAGCGCTGATGAACGCCGGCGATAACTATAATCGTCCTAAGGTAGCGAAATTCCTTGACGGGTGAGTTCCGTCCCGCACGAATGGCATAACGACTTGAGAACTGTCTTGATAAGGGGCTCGGCGAAATTGCAATACCGGTAAAGATGCCGGTTACTCACAGTTAGACGAAAAGACCCCGTGAAGCTTTACTATAGCTTGATATTGATATATAAGACGTCCATGTTCAGAATAGGTGGGAGCCTTCGGGCACCAGTGAGATACCACCCTTGGCATTTTGTATATCTAACCCCGCATCCGCGGGGAACAGTATCTGGTGGGTAGTTTGAGTGGGGCGCTCGCCTCCTAAAAGGTAACGGAGGCGTTTAAAGGTTGGTTAGCTCCGGATGGAAACCGGAGCGATAGAGCAAACTCATAAACCAGCTTTACTGCAAGACCCATATGTCGCGCAGTCACGAAAGTGTAAGTTAGTGAACCGACCATTTTCATATAGGAGAGTGGAAGATCAACAAATAAAAGCTACTCCGGGGATAACAGGCTAGTCTTGCCCAAGCGTCCACAGCGACGGCAAGGTTCGGCACCTCGATGTCGGCTCATCGCATCCTGGGGGTGAACAAGCTCCCAAGGGTTTGGCTGTTCGCCAATTAAAGCGGTACGTGAGCTGGGTTCA